>QIGJ01000269.1 GCA_003229995.1 Gammaproteobacteria bacterium
CGTGTGGTAATGAACTGGATATTGGAATCCAGCAGGGCGTCCATCACGTCGAGATTTTCCTCGCCGGGAATGCCAAAGATGTATTCAACACCTTCGTTTTCCAAACAACGGACAAAGAGTTCGGCGGCTTTCATGACACAACCGATACCATGCGGGCCGGTGCAATCGCCACAATACGCGCAGACTCAGCCCGGCACAGGATCATTTGCTTTCCATTTTAACCAGTTTGTTCACGACTTTGAACACCTGTGCATTACCACCGGACTTTGT
Source organism: Gammaproteobacteria bacterium (assembly GCA_003229995.1). Lineage (GTDB taxonomy): Bacteria > Pseudomonadota > Gammaproteobacteria > SZUA-152 > SZUA-152 > SZUA-152. The sequence goes on from QIGJ01000269.1 coordinate 271, forward strand.
CGCACCCGTACGGTATTTACCATTGACGATGAGGGCTGGTACGCCACGAGCACCGTAACGCTGCCCCATATCCTTGGCACGGCGTAGTTTGGTTTCCACCGCAAAGGAGCGGAATACCCGTTTGAAATCCTTCTCGCTCACGCCATTGTCCTTGAACAGCGCCATGATGGAGGCTTCGTCACTCAGGTTGCGTTTTTGCTCGTGAATGGCTTCAAACATGGGTTTATGCACCTTATCAACCACACCGAGGACTTCTGCCGTGTAATAGGCGCGGCCGTGAATTTCCCAGCTAGGACGGAACATGCCGGGCATGCGCACAAATTTGACGTTTTCAGGTTTACGTTTCAGCCAGCGCTCCACATAGGGTTCTAACGTGAAACAATGAGGGCAGCCGTACCAGAATAATTCCACCACCTCGATCTTATCTTTACTGGTGGTCGGCTGGGGCGGATTGATCATTTCATAGTCTTTGGCTGCCATCACATTGCCAGCACTGGTGAAACCCAGCGCAACAACCGTGGCAAAGACAGCAAACAGAGGAGTCAATTTTTTCATGGGGGGTTAACCTCGTCATTTATTATTGGGCATTGCCTGCGAACCACAATACTGCTGTGCATGAGCCTATCCAAATCGTTGAATGAACGCAATAAAACAGACCGCCTCTTCATTGGCACAAAACTGGCGCAGATTATCGTTTAGGGTTTATGCTATAGCCTTGTTTTTATGGGCCCGGACAGACGGGCTCAATTTTGATCACTCAACACAACCGACCTCAAGCAAGGAGTATGACCTCATGGTCTCCGAAAAGATCGATCTGACGCAATTTTTAAATCAACAATACTTGTGTGAATCACTGACGATCAAGGAAGTCACCACACTGATTGATTACACGGAGCTGGTCACCTTTAACAAAGGTAATGTGATCGCCGAAATCGGCGACGTGGGTGAGGCATTGTATTTTGTCATCGCAGGTGAAACGGCGTTGTATGCAGGTGACAAGGCCGAAAGTCAGGTGGGGCATATCAAATCCGGTGAATTAATGGGCGAGATGTCCTTTTTTGATCGTAATCCGCGCTCGGTACGGGCAAAGGCACTGGTAAATGACACTCGCCTGCTGAAACTGAGCCGGGCCATGTACAAACGGCTACGCGTGGAGCACCCGTACATCGCGGTGAATCTGCTGGAGCACGCCATTGTCAGTCTCGATCACCTGTTCCGCCAAGTGAGTCAGGACGTATCCACCTTTAACAGTTATTTTTATGCCCCAGGCCGAAAATAAGGAATGAGGACGTAATAACTTCCCTGTTTGGCGCTCAGATTTAGTTCGTATTCGTTCGTTCTGATTGAGTAAAATCGCAGGAATAGTTGTTCTATTTCGAGGTTTTGCGATTGAAGAACGGACGAAGACGGGCTGAAGATGAGATGCCAAACAGGGAAGTTATTACGTGCCCATTCCTAACCGGCATAAATAAAACCGACTCGTCTCAGCAAGTTACGGGACACCACTAAAAAAAGAGGCGATATCGTCGATATCCTGATCACTAAGCTCGGCTGCCATGCTATTCATGATGGGATCTTTACGGGTACCTGCCCGAAAAGCCTGTAATTGCTTACGAAGGTAAGCTGCATGTTGCCCGGCCAAAATAGGATAGATCTCTTTAGTGCTTTTTCCGTCTTTGCCATGACATATCTGACAAGCCCGTGCCTTGACACTACCCTCCTTAACATCGCCTGCCGCATATGCATTGCCGATTCCCGCTGGCGCGATAACAATACTCATGGCCAGACTGATCATCAGCGTAAACACACACCTTTTAATGGTGGTGTATCCAATAATGGTGGTGTATCCAACTTGCATGATTGTGGTTGTACTTGTGGTCATCAGCGTTCCCATACGAGTTTGCGTTTGATAAAGTCCCGTTCCAGCGTTCCGTGCCTGACATACCAGCGCCCTAGACTATTGCAGCCAGCCGAAAAATGCCAATAGATTTTAGGTACTTGGCAACATATTCTCTAAATTGGACAATGATACCGTGACCTCTCCTGACGTTCAAAAAGCGAATCCAGCAATCCGTTATCGTGCGGCCAGCTTCGTCATCAGCGCTGCCCGGCTCAATCAATTGCCGCAGGACGGTGGCCCCGAGGTTGCTTTCGCAGGCCGGTCAAATGCAGGAAAATCTAGTGCAATCAATCGTTTATGTGAACAAAAATCGCTAGCCCGGACCAGCAAAACACCAGGGCGCACTCAACTGATCAATCTTTTTCAACTGGACGGACAACGCCATCTGGTGGATTTACCCGGTTACGGTTACGCCAAAGTGGCCGAAGACATCAAACGTCGCTGGCAGCAAACCATGGAAGCCTATCTTTCCGAACGCCAATCGCTGCGCGGACTGATTTTGCTCATGGATGTCCGCCACCCACTCAAAGAGGTGGATCAACAGTTACTGGACTGGTGCTGGCAGGTGGGCATGCCGATACATGTGCTGCTGACCAAGGCGGACAAACTTAAACGCGGCGCAGCACAAAATACCCTGATGCAGGTGCAGCGGGAACTCAAGGCTCATGCACCTGATGATTTGTGCAGTGTACAATTATTTTCCGCACTCAAAGGCACAGGGTTGATCGAAACCTACGCTGTGCTGGATCGCTGGTTCGATTTTGGTAATAAAAAGTGGTAATAAAAAGTGGTAATAAAAAGTGGTAATAAAATGACAATAAAAATGACAATAAAATGACAATAAAAAATCCCCGGAGGCACCCCGATCATCGGGGTAGCCTTCGGGGCTAAAGGCACCCGACGTTGGGGACATCGGGCTTAAACCCGCTAGGGAGGGAAGCGGGGAGCAGGCATCGCGCCTACTCATACACTATGACGAGTAGGACTATAAAAAGTTGCACGCTCTTCACAAAAATATTTTGTTTGGCATTTTATTAGTAAGGATGTTAACTCCCGTTAATGCGCTTCATCCCAATGACTGCCTGTGCCTATATCCACCACTAACGGCACTTTGAGTTCAGCCACTCCGATCATTAACCGGTTGATTTCAATTTTCGCAGCCTCAATTTGTTCATCCCGAATTTCAAACACCAACTCATCATGTACTTGCATGATCAACTTGATATCCAATCCGGCAGACTCAATCCAGCGATCCACCACAATCATCGCGCGTTTGATGATGTCCGCAGCCGTACCCTGCATGGGGGCATTTATGGCAGTACGCTCGGCATATTGACGACGCTGGCCGTTGCGATGATTGATATCCGGCAGATACAAACGACGACCAAACACCGTCTCCACATAACCCCGCTCATGAGCTTGTTCACGCGTATCGTCCATAAATTTTTTCACGCCGGGATAACGCGCAAAATAAAGATCAACATATTCCTGCGCAGCACTGCGCGTAATGCCCAGTTGTCGTGCCAACCCAAAGGCTGACATACCATAAATCAACCCGAAGTTGATGGCCTTGGCACTGCGCCGCTGCTCGTTATCCACCGCGTTCAACGGCACAGCAAACACTTCGGCAGCAGTGGCACAATGAATATCCTCCCCTGCCGCAAAAGCCTTGAGCAAACCTTCATCACCGGAAAGGTGCGCCATGATGCGCAATTCTATCTGCGAATAGTCAGCCGCCAGCACGCTGAAACCGGCCGGTGCGATAAAAGCCTGACGAATGCGTCGGCCCTCGGCACTGCGCACCGGAATATTTTGCAGATTGGGATTGGATGATGACAGCCGTCCGGTACTGGCCACGGCCTGATGATAGGAGGTGTGTACCCGTTTTGTACCGGGATCGATGCGTTGCGGCAGTTTATCGGTATACGTGGACTTAAGCTTGCTCATGCCTCGGTATTCCATAATCAGTTTGGGCAACGGAAAGTCATGGGCTAATTCCACCAGCACTTCTTCGGCAGTGGATGGCGCACCTTTTGGGGTTTTTTTCCGTACCGGCAAACCCAGCTTTTCAAAAAGAATTTTTTGAATTTGTTTAGGTGAAGCAAGATTAAATTCTTCGCCCGCCACCGCATAAGACGCGTTTTGAATCTCCAATATGCGCTGCGCCAGCTCTTCACTCTGTTTAGCCAACATATTGGCATCAATCAACACACCGTTGCGTTCAATGTGTGAGAGCACGGTCAACAAAGGCAATTCAATGTCCCGAAACAGTTCGACGAGTCGGCGCTCCTTTTCCAGTTGGGGCCACAATGTCTGGTGCAATTGCAAGGTCACATCCGCATCTTCTGCGGCATATGGACCCGCGACACTAATAGGCACTTGGTCGAAGGTAATTTGTTTAGCCCCTTTGCCAGCCACATCTTCAAAATGAAGGGTGTTGCGGTTGAGATATTTGAGCGCCAGTGAATCCATGTCGTGGCGCGTGGCAGTGCTATCCAGCACGTAGGATTCCAGCATGGTATCGAAAGCCACGCCACGCAGGGTGATATCGTGATTGGCCAACACGCTCATGTCATATTTGAGGTTTTGCCCGACCTTGGCCTTGTCTGCGTCTTCCAACAACGGACGTAATTTTTCTAACACAAAGTCGCGACTCAACTGTGCGCTGGCATCTGCATCCTCCAGCGTAATCTGGTGAGCCACCGGCACGTAGGCTGCCTCCCCTACTTCCACCGCAAACGATACACCGACGATTTTTGCCTGCATGTAATCAAGACTGGTGGTTTCCGTATCGAAGGCAAATAATTCGGCTTGCTGGAGCTTTTTCAACCAAGCGTCAAAAGCTGACTCATCCAGCACAATGTCGTAATTCACATCGGCTGCTGCCGCACTCTCTTCCTCTGCTGTCTGTGCAGAATGATTATCCACACGCGGTCCGGATTTGCCTGGCAACAACTCCGACAACCAGGTTTTAAATTCCATCTCAGCAAATAATTGTGTCAGGCGTTCCGTGTCCGCCGCCTGCACATTGAGCTCAGTCGGTCCGGCATCCAACGGCACGTCACACTTGATGGTTGCCAACTGGTGGGACAACGGTAACTGTTCCAGCGCACCGCGCAGGTTCTCCCCCACCTTACCGGTAATGTCACCCGCCCTGGCGATGATTTCGTCCAATGTGCCGTATTGGGTCAGCCACTTCACGGCGGTTTTGGGACCGACCTTGGGCACGCCTGGAATATTGTCCACGCTGTCACCCATTAATGTGAGGTAGTCAACAATACGCTCCGGGGGAATGCCAAACTTGTCCACTACGCCTTGCGGGTCCAATGTGGAATTGTCCATCGTGTTCATCAGCGTAACGTGCTGATTGACCAGCTGCGCCATGTCCTTGTCACCCGTGGACACTCGACAATCCATACCCATCTCTGTGGCTTGTCTGGCGAGAGTGCCGATCACGTCGTCCGCCTCCACACCTGCCACAATCAACATCGGCAGTCCCATCGCCTCAACGATGGCGTACAACGGGGCAATTTGTTCACGCAATTCATCCGGCATGGGGGGACGATTAGCTTTATATTCAGCATAAAGATCATCACGGAAGGTCTTACCCTTGGCATCAAATACCATCGCCATATATTCCGGCTGAAAATCTTTCAGCAGGCGGCGCAGCATATTGATAACACCATAAACCGCCCCTGTAGGCTGGCCTTGGGAATTGCTCAACGAGGGCATGGCGTGAAAGGCGCGATACAAATACGACGAGCCATCGACGAGAATCAGTTGTTTGTTTGCTTTCATAGTGCGAGCGTGTCTTGATTAGAATAGAATGAAGCTGTGGGCGATTATCGGTTGTTTTGTCTCACAGCACCATTCTATGTTTCCAAGAGCCTCTTGAATTAGAATTTTTGACGCCGGTTGATCGATATGGTCCCCGTCACAAAGAGACAAGCCTTATGTGTTTTTCGAAGTTAATTTCTCCCTTTACCGCTGTCTGGGTTATAGCTCCCTTGGTTATAGCCCCCCTGTTGTTTGCCTCCCTGTTGTTCGCCAATGTTGCGCTGGCCGAAAAACCCGAACCTTCCGGCGAAGTTACCATTCAGGATACCAAAACCGACATCGTTGAAGAATTGCGAGTCAACGGCCAACTTTATGCGATCCGCGTCTCCCCCAAACACGGTGTACCTTATTATCTGGTGGACAGCGATGGTGACGGCAGCCTGGAAACCCGCAAAAATGACACCGACCCGGC
>QIGJ01000348.1 GCA_003229995.1 Gammaproteobacteria bacterium
TTAGCCTCGCACCCTGCATCGGGCGATATAATGAAAGGTACGGGCGGCATTCGCAAATTACGGTGGTCTGCTCAAGGTAAAGGCAAAAGTGGTGGTGTCAGAGTTATCTATTACTATCATCATGAATCTATCCCTTTATTTCTATTAACCGTGTTCGGTAAAGGCGAGAAAACCAATTTATCGAAAGGTGAGCGTAATGATTTAGCTAAATTTACCTTACTCCTGGTTAACAATTATGGAGACTCATAATGAGTAACGCATTCGATAGTATTAAACAGGGCTTGGATGAAGCTTTAGAATTTTCAAAAGGAAAAAAGGGCAAAGCTGTTGTGCATAAATTCAGCCCTGTTGATGTAAAAAATATTCGTGCAAAAATCGGCATGTCGCAAAATGAATTTGCTTCTGCCTTTGGCATATCAGTTAGCACACTCCGTCATTGGGAGCGTGGTGATCGTACACCTCACGGTCCAGCTTTAGTTTTGCTTAATGTTGTTTCAAAAGAACCGAAAGCCGTATTAAAAGCGTTAAGTAATTAAATACTAACAAGTAAATTAACATGGACAAATTAAAGTGTCGCTCGTGCCTCGCAACACTTTAGTTTGCCAGTTATTAGAATCGTTATGTTTTTTAAAAATATTTGCCATTTTCGAAGTTATCAACTATGATAACTTAATATGGAATGGAAAATTACGTTTTACAGTGCCAAAGTCGAAGCTCTGACCTTAAATTTCCCAGTAGGGATTTTAGCTAATTTTTTGCATATTGCTGAAATGATTGAAAAATTGGGACCTAAGGAATGGGCACGCAATAATTTCCCTGTTTAGCATCCCGACTTCAGCCCGTCTTCACCCATTCTTCAATCACAAAAGCTCGAAATAGAGCGACTATTCCTACACTTTTGTTCAATCAGAATGAACGAATACGGACTAAATCCGGGCGCTAAACCGGGAAGTTATTGCGTGCCCATTCCTAATCTAGGTAAACCCTATGTTGGTTCTCTCGGTTCAGGTCTTTTTGAAATTAGAACAAAAGGGAAAGAAGGTATCGGACGTTCTTTGTACTGTATGGCCAAAGGGAAGGAAATCGTAATACTGCATTCATTTATTAAAAAGACTCAAAAAACACCTAAAAAGGATTTTGATCTTGCTAAAAAACGAATGAAAGAGGTACAAAATGAGTAGATCAACATTAACGTCATTTAAGAAAAAAGCACTTTCTAAAGCATCAGTCAAAAAAGAATATGAAGCTTTATCTCCTGCATATAATTTACGTAAGAAATTAATTGCTTTACGTCAAAAGGCTGGTCTTACACAAGAGCAAATTGCTACAGTCTTGCATACTCAAAAAAGTAATATTTCTCGTCTTGAAAATGCAAGTTCTATGAACTCTCCAAAACTATCAACAATAGAGCAGTATGCACATGCAGTTGGTTATGACATAAAAATTAGTTTTGTGCCAAAGAAAAAAGCTAAATAGCATCAAATTAGCACCGCAACATAACATGGCGCTCCAGCGGACAAAAAAAGAAGCCACATTTTTTGCAAGGCCAAAAAACGCGCCATCTTTTTTCGCCGCTGAGCTTGAACGTTATGTGTAAAAAGAAGATATGAATAAAGATCACATTATACGAATAGCAATTGAGTCATTACCTGCAACAGACCCTGCATGGTTTGAAATCATGACCGCGTTGATTGCTCCTGCAATAGCTATAGTCGCTGTTTACATAGCTTTTCAACAACATAGAATTAATGAGCAGCGTCTAAGGCATGAGACTTACGAACGCAGACTTAAAGTATATAAAGCAGTTCAAAAACATCTATCATTAATACTTCGAGATGGAAAAACAACATACCCACTATGTACTGAGTTCTATACTGAAGCATCAGAGGCTGCATTTTTATTTGATAAAATAGAACGACTATTCCTGCTCTTTTGTTCGGCAACTGCTCCTGCGTTGCTCTGCATCCATGCAGTCGTCAATCAGAACGAACGAAGTCGCACTAAATCCGGGCGCCAAACAGGGAAGTTATTTCGTGCCCATTCCTTATATGAATAAACGAGATGATTTTGCTCCTGGACAGCACCCGCATCCCGTTAGTGTGCCACCCGAGATAATGCTTCTATGTCAAGAGGAGTATAGCATTAAATACCGATGAAGGTGTATGGAACGATGTACTACGTTTATGCGTACAAATAGAAGAGCGCATAACAAAACACTCATTCGACTGCAAACTACGCTTCGTTTCTAAAATTCCGTGAACAATCACATTTATTCTTCCGCCGTAGCAATGCGATCAAAAATATTGTCGCCTTCCACCTTGATAAACTTGCGCAAACCGGGATGCAGCGACTCAGCCAATTTAATCGCTGCACGTACCTGCTGCATATTGACCTCAGCAATGGAGTAAACAACCTTGTTTTGTTTGTCCGTCCAATGCCCAATCACCTCAATACCCGTCAAATCAATATTTGCCAGCTGATCCATTTGCTGGGCCACATCCTGGTCATTAAAACCACTTTCATCCGCATCACCCGAGGCTATAAAATCACGCGAAACGATTTCCACGTAAGAAGCCAGAATACGGTTGATTTCACTACGCGCACGATTGTCGGCGGTGGACGTTTGCAGCGAAAAATCGCCCAGCATGGGTGCAGAACCCACACCGTGAAACCGTCGTCCGTCTTTAGACTTACGAATGACACTGCCTTCACTCACCCAGGCCGGCACACCATTGGCATCGGTTACACCATTCAGATTTGGGTTGCTCGCACAAGCCAGTAAAGCCCAGGCCATGCCCATCGACACACACCAACGCATGGCGATATGTGTCACATTCGAATGTGTCGTCACACTGACATACTTTTTCATCATATTTCCCCCATCCGGTTCGTAAATTGCACGAATCCTGAAAACATCTGCTACCCCCTCCTTACTGAGTGTAGCAACAACCTGTTACCTGCCAGGAGCCTGTTGGAGAATGAAAAGTCTACTGCTGAAAATCCATTTTGGTCACATTTCCCGTTCATTTTCGTTAATATAGACCGACTATTCGCCTCAAATGAATGAAAAATCGGCCACAAAATGGCTTTGCCTTGCGACGACTTTCATTCTCGGACAGGTTCTTACCAGATGGTCAAGAGTACACCATATGAATTTTTGCTGCATTTATGATCAATTCTGACAAAGAATGGCTTGCTTGTCTGTAATACAAAAAAGCCGCAGTGACACGGTCACTGCGGCTTTTCCAACGGATTGTCTTCAGTGGAAATATACGACAAGCTCCCAGGAGCCTGTTATTTTACGTATCGTTATTTAAAATCCATTGTTTTCAAGCTGTTGGCCCCAGTATTCGGCTTTTTGCGGATTTTTTTCCAGACCAAACCAACCCTCACGATAGGCCGCAGCCAGAAATTCCTGTGCCCTGGCATAGCCATTGGATGCTGATTTTTGGTACCACTGCACGGCCTTTTGCTCATCTGCTGCTACCCCAAGTCCACGGTGATACATCAGTGCCAGATTAAACTGGGCGGCGGCATCACCCTGGCTAGCCAGCGGCTGCCATGCCATCACAGCAGTGGCATAATCACCTGATTCAGAAGCCAGCAAACCCTCATTGTAAGCATTTTTCCCTTGTGAATGCGCAGGGGTAAAGACCACAGTAAATATCAACATGGTCAACAACACGACGGCACGAATCATCAGATTTTTGTGTTTCATGGAAGCTCCTCTCTCGTTAGCTGCAGATTCCAATGAAGCATTTTGCTTCACCCGCTGTATCGGAGCAGTACACAGAAACAGTGTGACCGAGGTCACAACAATAAACCCAAATTAATCCGTTAAACCGACTGCGAACCAAGCATCCAGATGCCCAGCAGGATGAGAAAACCGGCAAAGACTTTTTTCAAAGCTGATGTTGGCAGACGATGGGCCAGGGCAGCTCCCAGGGGGGCAAACAACACACTGGTAATAGCAATACCAACCAATGCCGGGCCGTACACAAAACCGGCAGAACCCGTGGGCAGTTGTGCATTGCCCCATCCCAGCAGTACGTAACTCAATGCTCCACTCACGGCGATGGGCAGGCCACAGGCAGCCGAGGTGCCGATGGCTTTTTGCATGTGTAATTTACAGGCATCAAGAAAAGGGACGGTCAGAGTGCCTCCTCCGATGCCCACTAATGCAGACACGGCACCAATCACACCACCAGCCAGCCCCATGCCCAGCGAACCGGGCAAACCCGATCTTGTCGGTGCATCCGCTGCCGACGGGCGCAAGCTCAACAGCATCTGTGCCGCCACCAACAATTCAAATATACCAAACACCATTTTGAGTGCCGTCTGTGGCATAGCAGATGCCAGTGTCGCACCCAGTCCAGCCCCTAGCAGAATACCCGGCGTCAACCGCCAGAACACCGGCCACAAAACACTGCCACGTTGATGATGTGCGCGAACAGAGGACAAGGAGGTAAACACGATGACGGCCAGCGAGGTGCCAATCGCCAGTTGCATCATTTGTGAGCCACCAAGGTTATCGGCCTGCCAAAGCATCACCAGCACTGGCACGATCACCAGTCCGCCACCCGCCCCCAACAAGCCCGCCATAATACCGGCAAAGGCACCCAGCATGGCGTAAACAATTAACATATCCATAGAAAGATGTGGTGATCGTTAACGTGGCTGCGACACTGAGTCCTGCTCATCAGTGGGTGCGTTGTCATCCAGTACCACTGGCTCTGGTCTGGCGATGTGATATCCCTGCCCAAAATCCACACCGATAGCTTGCACTGCTTTCATCACTTCATCGGTGGTTACAAACTCCGCCACGGTTTTGATACCCATAACGTGACCAATCTGGTTAATGGCTTCCACCATGGCGTAATCAATGGGATTGGTATCGATGTCTTTGACAAACACACCATCGATTTTCAGGTAATCCACTGGCAGGTTTTTAAGGTAACTGAAAGAACTCAGGCCACTGCCAAAATCGTCCAGTGCAAAGCAACAACCACGACTCTTCAGTTCGGTGATAAAACGCATGGCACGAGTCAGATTGGCAATCGCTGCCGTTTCGGTGATTTCAAAACACACTCGCTCGGGTGCCACGGCGCTTGCCGTTAATTCTGCCAACACAAATTCCAGAAAGCTGTCTTCACACAGCGATTGCGCAGAAAGGTTAATCGAATACGACACCGGTTGCGCAATCTGCCGGCCCAACAGCGCCAGGGCGTGAGACACCACCCAGCGATCAATAGCGGGCATCAGGTGATAGCGTTCGGCAGCGGGCAAAAACAGGTTGGGAGTGATGATCTCGCCATCTTCACGTTGCAGGCGTAATAAAATTTCGCTGTAACTATAATTTGCATTGTCTGCTGCGGACAACGGCTGAATGCGTTGGTGGTACAACTGAAAATGGTCATTATCCAGCGCCTCACGGATATGTTGCAGCCATTGCATTTCACCCCGGTGGCGTGTCAGTTCCAGGTCATTCTGCACAAAGACATGCAAATGATTGTGGCCCTGATCCTTGGCCACGTAACAGGCCGAATCGGCGGCACTCAGCACATCAGTGAGACTGCCACTATGCGCATTGATGGACACCAGTCCCAGGCTCAGCCCCACATTGAAAGACTTGTCCTGCCAGATAAATCGAAAGTTTTCCGCCATTTTGAGAATTTTGCCTGCGATCTCTTTTGCCTGCGCCAGTGTGCAATCTTCCAGCAGCAAACCAAATTCGTCTCCCCCCAGGCGCGCAACACTGTCATCTTCACGCAAAATGGCACAGAACCGCGCAGCCAGCTGTTTGAGCAATTCATCACCGGCGGCATGCCCACAAGTGCTGTTCACCACTTTGAACTGATCCAGATCCAGATAGCACAGGGCGTGCTCACGACCGTCCCGTTCACATCCGACCATGGCCAGTTCCAGTCGCGCTTCAAATTCGTGACGGTTAAGCAGGCCGGTCAGCGCATCATGGCTGGCCTGATACGACAAACGGCCCGCCATCATGCTCAGGTCCGTGGTGTCATGGAAGGTGAGCACCACGCCGCGCACTTGCGCATCCGCTTCGCGAATCGGTGCCACGCGCAATTCTACGGCAAATTCCTTGTTACCATTGCGATGACGCAAAGTCACTGAACCCGGCAGAGTGAGGCTTTCTCCTGTTTCCAGACACAGCATTACCGGGTTCACCAACGGCGCGCCAGCTTCATCCTCCAAACATAATACCTGTTCCACTGCGTGGGTCTGCGCTTCCTGCGAGGTCCAGCCGGTAAACGTTTCAGCCACCGGATTGAGATACACTATCTGACCATGAGTGTCGGTGGTAATCACACCATCGCTGATGGATTGCAGGGTCACTTTCGCCAGTTGGTGTGCTTCCTGATACAACAGCTCTGCCTGCTGACGTTTTTCTTCCAGCAACTGGGTATGCACCACCGTTGTCGCCTCACGCGCCAGCAAATTCAGCATATCGTGGTCCTGCCGGGTAAAATGTCGCACCCGTCCCTTGATACTGGCACCAATCGAGCCAATCACCTCACCTTCCGCAATCAGCGGTGTGGCAATGAGAGAGGCCGTGCCATATTGTTTGACAAGGCGCTGACTGACCCGAAAATCCTCTGCGGCATTAGTGGTCTCAACCAGATGTCCCTCATTAAAAGCGGCCACCAGCAATGACGGTTCATCCTGCGACAGACAAAAATGTCCTTCTGCACAATAAGTGGCTCCCGTCACGGAAACGATGATCAATTCCCGTGGGCCTTTTCCCTGTAACAATAAATAGGCAACATCCGCATCCAGCGCCTGAGCACAGATTTTCACCAGATTATCGTACGATTCACCAATGCTGGCCGCCGTATTCACACTGCGCAACACTTGATTACCGACCTCAAGGATTTTTCCCTGTAGATAGAGATGCTCCAACAGGCTTTGATACCGTCCAGTGAGCACACCCAATTCATCTGTGGAGCAGGCTCGCAAATCAGGCTTACGGGCCAATAAAGTACCGGCTTCTCCGGCTGCCACTTCCAGTGGCTGTAATGCCTGACCAAAACTACGCATAAAAATCTGCGCACCGACCAAAGCCAGAACCTGCAAGGCTAACCAAACAACAAAAGTCTCTGATGTGAAATAACCGGTACGGGTCCAGTAATACTGCACCAGCATGGTGTCTACCAGCAGCGGCACCAGTGCGGCAATCAGAAATATCCGGGTACGGATAGTAATGACGGGCCGCTCCAGTCGCATGGGTTGCAGCGCCCGGCCAAATAAATCAAACAGCTTAAAAAAAATCGGTAAGCCAACAATAATGGACACGGTCAGCGCAACCAAGTTAATACGAAACCAGTCCACAGGTTGGGCCACAAAATCGCTGTACCACTCTGCGCTGTAAATCACCGTCACTGGTGCAATAAACAAATACGCTAGAAAAATACCCCAAAAATATCGCGGGAAACTGCGCACCTGCGCCAGGGCCGCATCTGCCTGTTTTTCCTGTTGCTGAAAACTTTCCGCTCCCAGGTAGTCGGCCACAGAAGATACACGGCGCTGAAAATACCACACGGCCAACACCAGCGATAACACATCAAAGCCGGGTTGAGGCAGAGAACCAAGAACAGCTCTCATCTGCGTCACGGTAAACATTTCGATGTACAACAGAAATGACAGACCAAAGACCACAGGCATGGTCCAGGCAAGAATGATCAGCAGGCGAAATCGGCGCAGAAATTCGGCGCGTGTCAGTGCTGGCACTTCAGCGAATAGTGGCTTTTGTGCGGCCTTTTGTGAGGCATTGTATGCAGCAGTGTTAGCGGCATTATTTGCAGCAGTATTTGCCAGGTTATCTTGCGTCATGTTGATTTACTTCATTCACGGACTACTTCACCCACAGCGTCTTCGCATTCACAAATTCGCGCAGACCCTGCTGCGATAACTCCCGTCCGTAACCTGAAGCCTTAATGCCACCAAAAGGCAAGCGTGGATCGCTTTTTACCATACCATTAACAAAGGCTGAACCACACTGCATCTGTCGCGCAAACTGCTCACCGCGCACAATGTTCTGTGTCCATACACTGCCACCCAGGCCAAAACGTGAACCATTGGCGACAGCCAACGCTTCGGCCTCATCAGTGACACGAATCACCGCCGCCACCGGACCAAACAGCTCTTGTTCATAAGCGACCATGCCCGGCATAACTTGATCCAGAATCGTTGCGGAATAAAAAGCACCCGGGCCCGCCACAGGCTCACCGCCAATCAGCACCATGGCACCTGCGGCAACACTCGCCTGCACCTGATCCTGTAATTCGTCGCGCAAATCAATGCGCGCCATGGGTGCCAGTGTGGTTTTTTCATCGGCAGGATCACCCGGATGCAACTGCCCCACCGCCTCAACAAAACGTGCCACAAATTCATCAGCAATGGCAGCCA
>QIGJ01000268.1 GCA_003229995.1 Gammaproteobacteria bacterium
GCGGATGCACCCTACACGTAATTACGCGGCACACGCGCGGTAACATTGCAAAATAATTCATAGGCAATCGTATCCACCGCACACGCCACGGTTTCCGCAGGCAGTCCTTCTCCCCACAACACCACACCATCGCCCACCTGCGCATCCGGCAATTCACGCAAATCCACACTGATCATGTCCATGGAAACACGCCCAATAAGCGGCACTTTCACCCCGTTCACCAACACGGGTGTACCCGTCGGTGCGTGACGCGGATAGCCATCTCCATAACCGATACCCACCACGCCAACTGGCATGGTTTCAGGGCAAACCCAACGACCGCCATAACCCACCGCATCTCCCGCCTGACATGTATTAATCGCAATCAGTTCGCTGCGCAGGGTCATCACCGGACGCAAACGGCGATCAACGCCGGTTTCGTTCAAAAAGGGAGAAACACCATAGAGCAGAATACCAGGGCGGCCGATATCCGCATGACTCCCCAACCAGCCCAGAATACCTGCCGAGTTGGCGATGCTGCGCTCAACCTGCACACCGGGTAACACACGCTTAAAAGATTCAATTTGCTGTTGAGTGCAGGCACTGTGAAAATCATCGGCACAGGCCAGATGGGTCATCAGCCGTGATGGCTGATTCACCGCATCACAGGCACTGAGCCGTGCCCATGCGTCTGGCACAGCCTCCATGGCAAAACCTAACCGGTGCATGCCGGTGTCCACTTTCAGCCAGACGTTCACCGGTTTTACCCGGTCCTGCTGCCGGGCCAAAGATTCCAGGGCATCCAGTTGTGTCGCATGATGTACCACAATATCCAATCGGTGTTGTTGGATGCTGACCAACTCATCGGCGTGAAAAAACCCTTCGAGCAACAAGACAGGTTGATGAATACCGGCCTCACGTAACATCAATGCCTCTTCGAGACTGGCGACAGCAAAACCATCAGCATCCGTCAGCGCCTGCGCCACCGGCAGCAGACCATGGCCATAGGCATCAGCTTTGATAACAGGAAATTGTCTGGCTTCAGGATTAGCGGCATGTGCCCGTTGCAGGTTCTGTCGCAAGGCATCGAGATCAATAACGGCATGCACCGCCCGGCTCATGTTCCGGAGCCAGAATGCGAGTAGCCATCGTCATCGGAATAGATATCATGAATGAAGTTTTCAAAACGGGTGAACTGGCCCAGAAAGGTCAGGCGCGTCGTACCAATGGGCCCATTACGCTGTTTGCCAATAATAATTTCAGCGGTGCCCTTGTCCGGGCTGTCTTCGTTATACACTTCATCACGATAGATGAAGGCAATCACGTCGGCGTCCTGCTCGATAGCACCAGATTCACGCAGGTCCGACATTATCGGACGTTTGTTGGGCCGCTGTTCCAGGCCACGGTTAAGTTGCGACAATGCAATCACTGGTACTTCCAGTTCTTTGGCCAGGGCTTTCAGGGAGCGTGAAATTTCCGAGATTTCGTTGGTACGGTTTTCCTTACTACCGTGCACCTGCATTAACTGCAAATAATCAATCACTACCAGGCCCAAGCCGTGTTCACGACTCAGGCGGCGGGCACGGGCACGCAGATCATTGGGTGACAGCGCCGGTGTGTCATCAATGAATAACGGAGCATCGGCGAGAATGCCCACCGCCGAAGTCAGTCGCGGCCAGTCCTCATCTTCCAGTTTACCGGTACGGATTTTGTGCTGGTCAATACGCCCCAACGACGACAGCATACGCATCGCCAGTTGCTCACCGGGCATTTCCATGCTGAATACGGCGGTGGGCACGTTACCCTTGATGGCCGCATGCTCGGCAATGTTCATGGCAAAGGAGGTTTTGCCCATGGAGGGACGACCGGCAACGATCACCAGATCACCCTTTTGCAAGCCAGAAGTCATATCGTCAAAACTGTCCCAGCCCGTGGGCACACCGGTAATGGGATTGTCCTGCTGAAACAGCTCATCGATGCGATCCACTGCCTTGACCAGCAAATCCTTGATCGCGGTAAACCCTTTTTTACCGCGCGCGCCCTGCTCAGCGATTTTGAATACTGCGCCTTCAGCACTATCCAGCAATTCTTCAGTAGTACGGCCTTCGGTTTGATAAGCGCTACCGGTGATGTCGTTGCCCACGGTGATGAGCTGGCGCAGCACCGAGCGATCACGCACGATCTCGGCATAGGCCTTGATGTTGGCCGCACTGGGCGTGTTTTTGGCCAGAGCCCCCAGATAAGCCAGACCACCCGCCTCATCCAGCAGGTTCTGCTGCGACAGCCATTCGGAAAGTGTGACGACGTCAAAAGGGTTGCTGTGCGACGCCAGACTGACCACAGCGCGAAAAACCAGCCGATGATCACGACGATAAAAATCCTCTTCCACCACCAGATCAGCGACCTTGTCCCAGGCCTCGTTATCCAGCATCAAACCGCCCAATACAGACTGCTCGGCCTCGACAGACTGCGGAGCCATGCGCAACGCTTCGGTGGCCATATCGGGTGGGTATTCTAACTCGTTCATCGTCGCATCATGTTACCTGATTGTGGCCGAAAAGACCGGGATAAAACGGTGAGGAACAGGCAGAAAAACATCCAGCAATAAAAAAATAAAAGCGGCATCCCGAAGCTGCCCCGGAATGCCGCCGTACCTTTCTACAATGTGCCCTCCCTGTTGACAAGGAGCGTAAGCGCAGGTATTAAGTTTCAGCAACCACGCTGAGTTTCACTGTAGCTTGCACATCGCTGTGTAATTCGATGCTGATTTCGTAGTCACCCACTTGACGCAACGCACCTTCCGACAAACGCACTTCGGCGCGGCTCACTTCGGCACCGGCAGCCGTAATCGCCTCGGCAATGTCATGAGTCCCCACGGAACCAAACAGCTTGCCCTCATCACCGGCTTGTTGAGTAATGGTGATTTCCAGCACTTCCAGGGCAATCTTGCGAGCCGCAGCATCGGCCAGTTTTTCAGCAGCGGTCTTTTCCAGTTCAGCGCGACGTGCTTCAAATTTGGCAACATTGTCTTTGCTGGCAGACACCGCCCTACCTTGCGGAATCAAAAAGTTACGACCGTAACCTGCCTTCACACTCACCTGATCACCCAAGTCACCCAGGTTTTGCACTCGTTCCAATAAAATTACGTTCATTGCAGCTTCCTCAACTTACATCAATAATATTTGATTTAAAAAATCTGTTCTATACCCGTAGCGTTTGGGATTTAGGTTTAAATGTGCGTCATATTGATTTCGTGGCCAGGCAAAATGACGCGGAATAGTCGCTCTATTGCAAGACATTTTAACGCCGCCACGGAATCAATAGGGCGTGCAGTTAGGCCTAAATCTCAATCGCTACGGGTATATATACCGTGCCGGTTATTTTGCAGCGAGTCGCCGACGAAAATCCGCCCAGGTATCAACCAGCCCCATCACTGCCACCAATACCACCAGATGCGGCATGATAAATAACATGACCAGATAAAGCACCACCAGCCAAGCCACACGCAATCCACGCTGGGCAACAATCGAATGCAACAACGCCAGCCCCTGTATCACGTACAGGCTGAGAATCACGATCACGATCTGGCCTGCCATGTGAGACACCACACCCAACGGCAACAGCCACAACGCGATAAAACCCAGCGACACCAGCGCCAGTCGCTGCCCCAGGTGCAACGCGTGAAACTCGCTACGGAAACCACCCGGGTTGTATAACTGCGCTTGCCAAGCTCGTGCCAGAAATAAACACATCAGCACATTCAGACTCACGCCTGCTGCCGCAATGCCGGTCATGACTCTGGAAAGATCCGCCAGAATCGGCTCTACCATCTCGCGATCAGCCAGCGGACCACTTGCCTCCATGGCAGGCTCAAACATAGCCATCAGAATTTGCTGCCACCAGGCACTGACATCACCTACGATGGCATAAATCGCCAGCACGCCAAGAATACCCAGCACACCTGTCACCGTTATTGCCAGCGCCAAAGAGCGCATCTCCCGCAACACCCAGCCCAGCACCCACAGCGGCAGCCATAATACGGCCAGAAACACCACGCCGGGCAGCACATTGCCCAATGACAACCAGGCCATCAAAGCCACAAAGGCCGTGCTGCCCAACATCACCATCGCACCTGAGCGCGGGCCATTACACAGGGTCACCAAAGCCACCGCCGCGCCACTGAGCACACTCAAGGGCGGTAGCATCATTGCCAGCACGGCTGTGCCAACAGTGACCAATACTGCCTGACTCGGCCCACGCAGAATGAATGTCGCCAATGCCTTCACTTCACTCTGCCTCGCTCATTCTGCATCACATACCAGACTCACCGTTCACTCTACCGTGGGCGGCGATAGATTCAACACCGGACTTACTGGTGTGAATCGCTGTACGGCAACAGCGCCAGCGCACGGGCGCGTTTAATGGCCGTGGTCAGCTGACGTTGATATTTGGCTTTGGTGCCGGTAATACGGCTGGGCACAATTTTGCCGGATTCCGATACATAAGCCTTCAACGTATTCAGATCCTTGTAATCGATCTCTTTGACGCCTTCTGCGGTAAAGCGACAATATTTTCTACGACGATAAAAACGTGACATTCACTGATCCTCTCAACATTTTTTCAACAAGCGAAGACCATCAGGCCTCAGCGCTTCCGGTATTTTCCACAGGTGCTGCTGCACTTTCTGCCGCAGGGGCTGCTTTAACGACTTCAGCTTCAGGAGCCTCAGCGGGGGTTTCTGTAACAGCCTCAGCGGGGGTTTCTGTAACAGCCTCAGCAGGGGTTTCTGTAACAGCTTCAACCTTAGGAGTCTCAGCAGGAGCGGCTTCAGCAGCAACGTCTGCTTTCGGTGCTTCGGTTTTTTCAGCCGATGCCGGACGACGTTCACGAGACTCGTCTTCGCGTGAACGGGCCAGCGGAGAGGCATCTGTAACCGCTGTTTTGGTGCGCATTACCATGTTGCGGATCACCGCATCGTTAAAGCGGAAGGCGGTTTCCAGCTCTTCCAAAGCTTCAGCGGTACACTCAATGTTCATAAGCACGTAATGTGCCTTGTGGATTTTGTTGATGGGATAAGCCAGTTGACGACGACCCCAGTCTTCCTGACGATGAACCTTGCCACCGCCACCTTCGACGGTTGCCTTGTATTTTTCGATCATGGTGGGAACCTGATCACTCTGGTCAGGGTGGACCAGAAACACGATTTCGTAGTGTCTCACGAGCATTCCTTATGGTTAACGCCGCCCGCACGCCTTCGTTCTCAAAACAGATAAACAGAAGATACAATACGGTGAAGCAAGGTTTGTTGCCTTTTTTGGGCAACCTGAATTTTGAGCGACGAATTCTACCGGAGGCGCTGCACGGAAGCAATGAGGGGGGCAGAAAGCAGGCAAAAACACAGTCCGCCCTGATCATCCGTCATAAATTCCCGCACCCCACCTTGCACGGCGCACGGCTTGTTTCATCAGTTACGAATTGCAGCAAGCGCGAATGCCCCAGGAGCCACGAGGTGCCCTTGCGCCTACTGGACGGGTGTAAAGGTTACCTGCAAAGCTGGCTATGCGGGTTACGATGCAGTGAGTGCGAAACTCAAGCTGACACAGGGGGATGGGGATGCTTAACTACATTCAAAGGTTATGCACTTAATAATACGAATTCAGGTGTTTTAATAAGAAGAATATATCAAATTAAAAACAACAACTTACCGTAATTCACTCGTCTGAGTAGTCGCTTATTTTTTATCGAATTTTTTGCGCAATGTTGCCGCCAGCTGCTGGGCCTTTTTCAATTGCGCTGGCGACAAAAAACTGGCCGCTCTGGCTTTGGCATTGTGTTCCCGGCCACCTCGAATATAACTGGCAAGATCCAGCCATGCGTAGGCTTTTATATCGTTCTGCTCGGTGCCTGCCCCTTTGTAATACATGATACCCACATTTGCCACACCCGCATCATAGCCCTGATCGGCCGCTTTTTTATACCAGAAAAAAGCTTGCGGGAGGTTACGCTTCACTCCCTGACCAAGGTGTAACATCACGCCGACCGCCGCCTGCGCATAAGCAATGCCTTTGTCCGCATCAACTTTAAATTCTTTGAAGGCGCGGGGGAAATCCCCCTTGAGAATGGCCGTCTGGCCACCTGAAATATCCGCAAATGACTGCCCGCTAAACAGAACCAGCACCAGTAGTACCTGCCTGATGCAGAAACCTTTTCGTCTGAACATATTACTTTGCATTACTAAAAATCCCTTCATTCACAAATGGATTAAATTCAATCACTAAACAATGGGGTTGTGGTACAAAAATGGTGCCGACGCACGGACTCGAACCGCGAACCTACGCATTACAAGTGCGTTGCACTACCAATTGTGCTACGTCGGCCTGTTGATCAATTGTAGGCATTTGCTTTCTCTTTCGCAACGGAAACGAACAGCAATGTCAGTTCCCTCTTCATGATTAACACTGACTCTCCCCCAACTTAACCTCCTGTAAACTATCCGCCATTTTGGTGATATCTGCCAGGGTGGCGGTCTGACCACTGGGCACTGTCAAATCCAGCCAAATTTGCTGATTGGCTCGATGCTGGGTTTCCTGCACTGCGGTCAAGCCCAGTTTTTTGACTTGTTGAAAACGACTGTTTGCAGCACTTTCACGGGTGAACAGACCCAACGAAATCGCATTCTCGTGACTCCCTTTGCCCATAACATACAGATCTTTCAAGCCCTTTTTCTGCAATTCAGTGACCTTGCGTTTGGCAGCACGATAACTTTTTGAGGGAGGTAAATACACCCAATACCCCCTGGGGGTACGCTGGGATATTTCGCGATATTTAACATCAACACCCAATGCGGCCAGTGTTCTGGAGCTACGCTTGGCAATTTCAGCACGGGAAAAAGGGCCAAGAGTGAAACAAGATGACGCATGTTGCAACCCGGGGGAATTCGCCAGTATGTTCATTGGTTTTACGGATGGCTTGTCTGAGGAGGGAGCTGAAAGTGAAGCATTTCCGCCACCCAAGCCATGCTCGCGCAACAAAATAAGTGTATCAACACCCTGTGGCAAGGGTGGCTGTTGCAGAATTGTGGACGATGCCTGCTCAGCGGTGTTATCAAACTGTGTATAAAAATAAACAGCATTGAGCAGTAAAAAAAACAGGAAAAGAATTTTTATCATTGACACCACATTCCACCAGCCCACATGACAGACTCCGTTTAGAAGCCTGTCGGGCTTAGGATGAATCTATTCATGACACCCAGCGATAATTGCCAGACCTTTTAACACCCACTCTGTTTTATGTAGGCTGCCTTCGGGTAAGGCCGGTAGAAGCCATTGAGCATCGCCACCCGTTATCACGCAGATGGGGGCTAACCGTCCGTGCTCGCGACATTGTTGTAACACCTGCTGCACTGCACCGGTAGTGGCAGCCATTATACCTGCCTGCACTGCACTGGCGGTATCCTGCACACAAAATATTGATGTGTTCGTTGCATCACCCGCCTCAATTTGTGCAGTAATTTGTGCAGTGTTCGCCAGCAGGCTTTGGCGCATCATCGCCATGCCCGGCGCAATCAAGCCGCCCACATGCACGCCTTCTTCACTCAGCACATCAATGGTCAACGCGGTACCACAAGCAATGACACAACAGGCACCTCTAATATAATGTCGGGTCGCCACCAGTGCGGCCCAACGATCTGCGCCCAATTGCATAGGCTGCTGGTAGGCACATTGCACACCGAAAGCCTGTGCCTGCGCCTGCACAATGTCTATCGTCAGGGGAACTGTTTCCTGTAATGCCTTTTCCTGTGAACCATTGCCAAGCCACCACTGACGCAACAGTGATTCAAACCGGTCACCCGCTACATTGCTCAGCACCAGTTTTTTAATCGCGCCCTTTTTTGCCAGATCCCCCCACTGCGCTTGCAATTGTGCGGGCAATGCGGACCATTCATAGGTAAACACCCCGTATTGTAAAAACTGCCCCTGCTCACAAAGCGCCCATTTCAAGCGGGTATTTCCAGCATCCAGCAACAACACACTCATGGTTCGGCTCCACATGCACCCAGCAGGCTCTCCCTTTTTGCCGAAAGCCTCACTGACACCTCTCCACTGTGGTGACGCTGTAATTCACCATTACGCGCCAACAACAATGCACCGCTTTCGTCCACGCCCCGCGCCACACCACACACCGGACCCGTGGGTAAATCCAGGATAATCTCATTGCCTGCCAAAGCATCCCATTGCGCCCACTCGTCCATGAAAGATGTCAAACCTTGCCGTTCAAAATCCGTCACCGCATGCACTAAATGGCACAGTAAAGACGCGGTCAGCTCATTGCGCGACACCGTTTTTTTCAGAGCAGACTCAAGATCAGTCCAGGGTTGATCCACGACCGACATCTCCGCCGCAGGCGCACGGATATTCAGCCCCACACCCATTACTACAGCACAAGGTCCGGCAACTTCGCCCGCCAACTCCAATAAAATACCGGCCAGTTTATGGCCATCCAGCAAAATATCGTTAGGCCATTTCAGTTGTGCTGACGCTAACCCGTTATCACGCAAAGCGCGCACCACCGCCACAGCAATAGCCAGACTTAAACCACCCAAAGAAGTCGCGCCAGCATGAAACCGCCACAACAATGAAAGATAGAGATTACCACCCAGGGGGGATACCCACTGGCGGCCTCGACGCCCACGCCCCATATGCTGACATTCGGCGATGCAAACATAGCCAGAAGTATTTTCCTGTCGGGCCACTTCCAGCAAACGGGCATTGGTGGAATGTATCTCATGATACACATCAAGCTGTTGCACAGCTTGCCGCGTACCACTATCCAATGCTGCAAGTATGCGATCACGATTCAACAATTCTACCGGCTGTGCCAAGCGATACCCTTTACCACGCACACAGTAAATTTCCAGACCGGTATTTTGCAATGACTGTATCGCTTTCCACACCGCCGTACGGCTACAACCAGTGGCCTTTCCCAAAGCAGGACCAGACTGAAATTCGCCATCAGCCAGTAGTGTCAAAATCGTTTGAGCAAGCATCATTATTCAGGGCGATTATCCTGGGCTACAAAATGTATTTACAAAAACAGCACACATGGGAAATACCCCACGGACTACGCCATTTCCGATGCAGGCACAGTATCCAGCGAGCCTTGCAGTACGAAGCTGTCAAAACCTCGCTGCGCCAACAAATAAGCCGCAATGGAACCGCGACGACCGGAGTCACAATAGAGCAGGTATTTCACCTTAAGATCCAGTTTTTCCAACTTGGCCCGCAACAATGGCAAAGGAATGTTCACGCTGTGTTGGATATGTCGTATTTGATATTCGGCCGGCAGACGAACATCAATCCAGGTCGCACCATCCGCTGCCAACTCACGACCCTCGACATAACTGATCCAGTTCAGCAAAGGTTCTTTGAACAACTCCAGAAAATCTATTCTGGATAGACTCATCAACACACCTTCTGTCTCCATAATCACAGAAGCATTGCGCTTGCCACCGGAGATCAGCGCCTCTTCACCGAAACTGTCACCCTCCTGCAACGTTGCGAGCACCGTACCTTCAGGATTTTTGCGTGTCTTACGATTCACCTGACACTTGCCTTCCCGGATAATATAAAAGTGCTCAGCTCTTTCGCCCTGTCGAATAACACTTTCACCCACCGCAAAATGGTGTGTTGTCATATTCATAAAAACAGATTGAATGTTAGCCGGTGGAATACGATGAAAAACCTTTGCCTGTAGCAGTTTAGCCATCCAGTCATCATCACTATCGTCATGAGCACTGTCCAGCTCCTCCACTTCATAACCGCCAGGCTGCCCCCAGGAAAGCATAACATCCAACGCCGCAGGGTCTACACTGACACATATCACATCGGTCAGTGCCCGTGCTGCGTATTGGTAATACCTGCCCTGCTCCAACGGCAACTTGGCCAGACGAGTTCCTCCTTTGATATGCTTTTCCATTTTGCCATCAATATGCAGCTCCACCTCACCGGCCATGACGTACAAAATATTTTTTGCTTCAGCGTCCTGCTCAAAGACCGCCTCCCCCTTGGCAACCACCCGCACTTCAGATTGATCCAGCAGCTCACGGCAATGCGCCATGCCCAGCGCCTTGATGGGCACCAGTGAAGAAAATTCGATCAAATCGATGGTTGCTTCTTGCATGTTATTAAAAATAGCTCAAATGTGAATTAAGCGCTAAAAACACTCCTTGGCAACACCCAGTTTCGTCATCAGTGCCATTTATTTATATCGACCAAAAAAGAAAACCCCGCACTCAAACGAGTACGGGGCTTTTGAAATAAAACCTGGCGGTGACCTACTCTCACATGGGGAAACCCCACACTACCATCGGCGCTAAAGCGTTTCACTTCCGAGTTCGGGATGGGATCTTCGCTATGGCCGCCAGGAAAACTGTTTGCAGAACAAGCATATGCCTGACCCGCGAATGAGGGAAGTTGAATATTGATAGTATTAGCTTTGGCTAAGGTTGGTAATGTTATATCCGTCAACTTGATTATAAGCACTCAAGCACAAACCACTTGGGTGTTATATGGTCAAGCCTCACGGTCAATTAGTACTGGTTAGCTTCACACATTACTGCGCTTCCACACCCAGCCTATCAACGTCGTAGTCTTCGACGGACCTTCAGGGAGCTCAAGGCTCCAGTGAGATCTAATCTTGGGAGGGGCTTCCCGCTTAGATGCTTTCAGCGGTTATCCTGTCCGAACGTAGCTACCCGGCAATGCCACTGGCGTGACAACCGGAACACCAGAGG
>QIGJ01000029.1 GCA_003229995.1 Gammaproteobacteria bacterium
GATGGGGCAAGTCCAGTCTGTTTTATCAGCCATTGCGCAATAATACGATCAAAATCATCACCCCCCAACGCGGTATTGCCCGCTGTGGACATCACTTCAAAAACACCCCGGTTAAGCCGCAGGATAGAAATATCAAAGGTGCCACCACCCAGATCATAAACCACATGGATACCTTCCGGGTTTTTGTCCAGACCATAAGCCACGGCCGCTGCGGTGGGCTCATTCAGCAGACGCAATACCTGCAACCCCGCAAGCTGAGCCGCATCTTTGGTGGATTGTCGTTGCGCATCATCAAAATAGGCGGGCACGGTAATCACCACACCGGTCAGTTCACCCCCCAGCGTTTCTTCGGCACGCTGTTTCAGATTTTTAAGAATTTCTGCTGACACTTCGACAGGGCTGATATCTCCTGCCACGGTACGAATGCGTGGCACAGAAGAATCGCTGTCAACAAAATCATATTCGCTACAAGCACAGCCTTTGCAAATGTCAGCCAGACCACGCCCCACGTAACGCTTTACTGAGCTGATGGTATTGCGCGGATCACTGATGGCTGACTGTTTGGCGATGGCTCCCACTTGTGGCGCACCGGTTTCACGATAACGCACCACCGACGGCAACAAATGCACATCTTGTACATCCGGCAAGGTTTCGGCCTTGCCACTGCGTACCGAAGCCACCAAAGAATTGGTGGTGCCCAGGTCAATACCTGCCGCCAGCTTGTGTTGATGCGGTGCAACCGCCTGACCGGGTTCACTGATTTGCAGAAGTGCCATATAGAATATCTTAAGATGTATTGTTAATTGTTTTGGGGGTTGTATCGTTGTGCATGAAGGCAGATCGCACGGGCCTTTAACACAGCCCTTTAATAATCACCCAGCTCATCTTCCAGGGTGTCAACTTCTTCGCCCAGGCGTCGGAAGAACTGCAATTTTCGACTCACATCTCGTGCCTGCTGCAAAGACGCCACACTGGCTTCGTTCAACAGGCTGGCCATTTTCGTCACTAATAATTTGTCATGTGCCGAAATATCATCGGCAATGATCCGCAATTGAGAAACAGAGTCGGCGCTGTTTTTCACATCCGCCAAGCGCTCACGCAATTCTATTTGCTCCATAAGAAAAGCACTATCGAAGGCCGTATCAGCATCATCAAGGGCAACACCTTGCAGTTCAAGCAAATAACGCCCTCGTGACAAAGGGTCTTTCAACACTCGATAAGCTTCATTTATGCGTGCAGACATTTGTACTGACAACCGACGCTCGGCCTCCGAGGCATTGGCAAATTTGTCAGGATGCGCAGCACGCTGTGCTTCACGATAACGCGCAGACAAAACCTTCAAATCAACATCAAAAGAAATCGGCAAGTCAAATAGTGAAAAAAAATTGCTGGAGAGATCCACCGCTTGCATACAAAAAATCGAAACAGCTAAACTGTGAAGCTTTCGCCACAACCACAGTTATCTTTTACGTTGGGGTTATTAAACGTAAACCCTTCATTCAACCCTTCTTTACCATAATCAAGTTCGGTACCGTCGAGATAAATCAGGCTTTTGGTATCCACCAGAACGCGCACGCCTTTGTCTTCAAACACCTCGTCATTGCTGCCAACTTCATCAGCAAACTCGATAACATAAGCCATGCCCGAACAGCCGCTGGTTTTTACAGCTAGGCGCAGGCCGACACCCTTGCCCCGGTTTTCAAGAAAACCATGAATACGATCTGCGGCTGATTGCGTTAATGTTATCGACATTGTCATTTTTTCACGTTGTTAACTATATTATGTTACGCAGCTTTACCGGGGTTCTTCGCGTTATCTGAACCATCAGCGTTGTCTGCCTTGCCACGAAAATCTTCGATGGCGGCCTTGATGGCATCTTCCGCCAATACCGAGCAATGAATTTTTACTGGGGGCAGAGCCAGCTCTTCAGCAAGATCGGTATTTTTAATCTGTCCCGCTTCTTCCAAAGTTTTACCTTTCACCCACTCCGTCAGCAGAGAACTGGACGCTATCGCAGAACCGCAGCCATAGGTTTTAAAACGTGCCTCTTCGATGATGCCATCGTCGCTGACCTTGATCTGCAAACGCATGACATCACCACACGCAGGCGCGCCCACCATGCCAGTACCCACAGAAGGATCATCTTTTTCCAGGGTACCCACATTACGCGGATGTTCATAATGATCTAAAACTTTGTCGCTATATGCCATTTTTCACCTGCCTCACAGTTTTGCACTGTATGTTAGTCGTCAGTTTTCTACGTTTTTTCAATCTATTTTTTCAATTTAATGTGCTGCCCATTTCACCTGAGACAAATCAATACCTTCTTTGTACATGTCCCATAATGGTGACAATGCACGCAGTTTTTCAATAGCTGCACGCACATGGATGATTGCATCATCAATGTTCTCTTCTGTGGTAAACCGTCCGATGCTGAAACGGATGGAGCTGTGCGCCAGTTCGTCGTTACGTCCCAGGGCGCGTAATACATAAGAGGGTTCCAGGCTTGCCGAGGTACAGGCAGAGCCGGACGATACTGCCAGATCTTTCAGGGACATAATCAGGGATTCACCTTCAACGTAGTTGAAGCTGATATTGAAGATATTTGGTACACTTTGCGTCATATCTCCGTTGACGTACACCTCTTCGAGATCCTTGACGCCATCGTATAAACGGTCACGTAAAGCGGCAGCATGTGCCTGACCTTTAGCCATATCTTCTTGAGCGATGCGGAAGGCTTCCCCCATACCGACAATCTGGTGTGTGGCCAGAGTGCCGGAGCGCATGCCGCGCTCGTGACCACCACCATGCGTCTGTGCTTCCAGACGAATGCGGGGTTTGCGGCGCACGTACAATGCACCCATACCCTTGGGGCCATAAATTTTATGTGCGGAAAAAGACATCAAATCGACCTTCATCGTCGACAAATCAATGGTCACCTTACCGGCACTTTGCGCAGCATCGACATGAAAAACAATACCTCTGGCGCGAGTCAGTTCACCAATGGCGGCAATATCCTGAATCACTCCCAGTTCGTTGTTGACGTGCATAATGGAAACCAGAATGGTGTCGTCACGCAGGGTTGCTTCCAGCTTGTCCAGATCAATCAATCCTGTGGGTTCCGGGTCAAGATAGGTGACTTCATACCCTTCACGTTCCAGTTGGCGACAGGTATCCAGCACGGCTTTATGTTCGGTTTTGCTGGTAATAATGTGTTTGCCTTTTTTACCGCTTTTTCCACCATAAAAATGCGCGATACCCTTGATGGCGAGATTATCCGATTCGGTGGCACCCGAGGTCCAGATAATTTCTTTGGGATTGGCATTCACCAGCGTCGCAACCTGTTTGCGTGCTTCTTCAACCGCCGTTTCTGCCGTCCAGCCATAAGCATGAGAGCGCGAAGCCGGATTGCCAAACTCACCGTCTGGTGTCAAAAACTGCATCATTTTTTTTGCGACACGAGGGTCCATGGGCGTGGTGGCCGCATAGTCCATGTAAATTGGTCGTTGGTTCGAACTTGTCATTTATTGCTGCCTTTCATTTTCTCAATTCAGATCAATTCAAACGTTTCTTCAATCACTTTTTCAAGCAAATACAAAACCGGATCAGGCGCAGGCAACGGCGGCAAAGCTTTGCAACACACGCACTTGCTGTTTAAGGCAGTCAATAAAGCTGTCAATTTCAGCACGGCGCGATTCCTTACCCAGACTGACACGAATGGCTCCACGGGCACGCTCTGGTGAAACCCCCATGGCCAGCAACACATGGCTGGGCTCCACGTCACCAGTACCACAAGCCGAGCCGCTGGACACCGCCAGTCCCGCTTGATCAAGCCCCAGTAACAGGGTTTCACCATCGAGCCCCGGGAACGCAAAAAAGCTGGTATTCGGCAAACGTTCTGCCTGCTGACCAAAAATACACACCTGTGGCAATTCTGACCGCAAACGGGTTTCCAGGTAATGGCGCAACGTTTGTGTCTGTGCGCAGCGTATCGGTAATTCACTCAACGCTAATTCTGCCGCCTTGCCAAACCCCACAATAGCCGCCACATTCTCGGTACCGGCACGACGGGCTTTTTCATGATGACCACCATGCAACATTGGCTCCATGTCCATAGCCTTATCCACAATCAGCGCACCTATGCCTTTGGGGCCATAAATTTTATGTGCGGAAAGGCTCATCAACTGCGCACCGCTATCGGTAAAGTTCACCGGAATTTTGCCCGCAGCCTGCACGGCATCAACCAGCAACGTGGCACCAAATTCATGCGCCAACGTCGCAATGGGTGCGGTTTCATAAATAATACCGGTCTCATTATTCGCCAGCATCACCGCCAGAATCTTTGAACGATCTGCCGACATGCCGGAAAAAAGGGTCCGTAAATTTTCAGGTGCTAACTGACCATCGTCATCCACACCGATTTCATCCAGTGTCCAGCCATATTTTTTCAAGGCAGTCGATGGAGTACGCACCGAGCTGTGCTCTACTCCGCTCAAAATAATGTGGCCAGGTGTCAAACGGGATGCGCAACCTTTCAATGCAAGATTATTGGCTTCGGTACCACCACTGGTAAATACCACTTGTGAAGGGTGTGCATTAACCAGTGCCGCCACTTGTTCCCGCGCAACATCCATCGCCGCACGAGCAATACGCCCAAACTGGTGACCACTGGAAGCGTTGCCGAACTGCTCACACAAAAACGGCATCATGGCATCCAGCACCCGCTTTTCCAGAGGTGTGGTTGCGTTATAGTCAAAATAAATTGGCATGGCGTGGAATAATGTGCTCAATGTAGTCAGGCTACATGCCTGTCACAGCCTGTAGCGGATTCTCTGCGATATCCGGCACCGCTTGATCCGGCACACCTGTCAACTGGCGCTCGGAAACCATTTTTACGTGATCTTCCTGCACCAGATCACCCAACGAGATGCCCGTCAGAAAATCCTGGATCTGATCACTCAGCGAGCACCAAAGCTTATGTGTCAGGCAGGCTTCACCATTTTGGCAATCGCCCTTGCCACCACAACGGGTCACCGATACCTTTTCATCGACGGCCGCGATCACCTGCGCCACACTGATTTCGCCCGCATTCCGACTCAGACGATACCCTCCGCCCGGCCCTCGCGCGCTGGACACCAGCTCCTGCTTACGCAGGCGCGAAAACAGCTGTTCAAGGTAGGACAGGGAAATACCCTGCCGCTGGGAAATATCCGCCAACGTGATGGGGCGATCTTTTGCGTTTAATGCTAAATCCAGCATGGCCGTAACCGCATAACGACCTTTCGTTGTTAGTCTCATAACTTCACCTCTGTGGTCTCTAACCTTGACCTTGCGATGATTAAATATACATATAAAATATATGTATAAATCCAATACCACCCATATCCAATACCATCCGTGTTGTTTACGGATAAAAAACATACTAAAAAAGTGGAAATTCAACGAGAGCCTACAGAAACTGTAGTAACGGGTCAAACCACACTCGTTCACAACTTGCACCGATGACTGCACTAAAACCTGGGAGCAGCTCTGTATGAATTCCTGATCAATTTAATCAACTATTATCTATTATCTATATCCGACAAATTTAGTCAAGTAATCATTCTAAGAACAATGCCACAAAGATTCAATCAGGAAAAATCTGTACAAACTGCTTATCCGGTTTTTTGGTCTGCGGGTTTGTCTGCCGCGTCATCCAAGTGGGCAGGTTCGTCACTATTGTCGTCGATGCCTCGATTATCCAAATCCGGCAGTTGTACATCATCGAAACCCGCATCCAGCTGTTTGATCGATTCACACATGGCGGTCATTTTGCTGTCCATCACATGCACATGGTCAAGCAGGCTGTTGATGGCCTGGGCCACCGGATCTGGCGCATCACTGGTCGCACCGTAGGCATCAAAACCCAATTTTTTGGCGGTGGCATGACGCCGTTTATCTTCACTGGAGGTCGCCTGCGTCACTTCGGCTCTGACCACCTGCCCCGGCACACCCACCACCGTAGCACCAGGGGGCACTTCTTTGACCACCACGGCATTGGAGCCCACTCGTACGCCTTCCCGCAGCACAATCGGCCCCAATACTTTGGCTCCGGCACCGACGACCACGTTATTCTCCAGCGTAGGATGACGCTTGCCTTTTTTCCAACTGGTGCCACCGAGTGTCACCCCGTGATACAGCGTGCAATCATCGCCGATTTCTGCGGTTTCACCAATAACCACACCCATACCATGGTCAATAAAAAAGCGTCGGCCGATTTTGGCACCGGGGTGAATTTCAATGCCCGTCAGCCAGCGGCCCAGAGCCGACAACATGCGCGCCAGCCACCGTAA
>QIGJ01000214.1 GCA_003229995.1 Gammaproteobacteria bacterium
GTTGGGCATCGGAGGCACTGCCACCGTTACCGGCTAACAGCAACTTGTTATCCCCACACAACGCATCGACGCAATGCTGTACTACGTCTGCAATACAGACGAGCATGTCTCCGTCCGCCACTAGGCGTTGTTTAACGTCGATAGAATCCTGCAACAAGGTCTTGATAGTGGTTATTTTTTTCGCAGCGTCGATCACTTGTTATTCTCCCTGCACATTTTTCATGCGTACAGATGTGTTGAACCTAAATTAATCAGTTGAACCTACTGCGAGCGTCATAAAGTGCTCTCGCTACGACTCAACTGATTAATTTAGGTTGAATGATGTCGGACTTGAGTGATCGTAACGGAGAAAAACCATTTTGAGTCCATTTTTTTGATCATTTGAACGAATATTCAGCATATTTGACGTTGTGATTGGGAAAATGATGGATTTTTCATCGTAGATTCATCCTGAATCTGACAGCCTCCTATGCTCACACCAATCAGCTTGGTACACTTTTGCCCCCTGAACATGTCTTTTATTATTGCCCATACAGGATACCTGCCCCTCACCATGAAAAAACCGGTTCTCTCTACCGCCCTGTGCATACAGCTCCTGTTGCTTATTGTGGCCGGCAGCCTGCTAATTGCCTGTGATGGCAATACTGAGCTGATGAAACACACGCTGAACGGTGATCCTTCTGCGGTTCAAGCCGATCTGGTCAACGGTACACCCGTTGATGAACGTAATAACTTTGGCTGGACAGCGCTCATGCATGCCGCTCGACAAGACCAGACGGCTACCATGGCAGTGCTCATTGATGCCGGTGCCGACATCAATGCCCAGGACGACGACGGCTGGACACCACTGATGCGTGCCACTACCAAGGGTAATATTGCTGCTGTACAGTTGCTTCTGCAACGCAAAGCCGACACCGAACTGGCCGATAAAAATAACTGGACACCGCTGCTATGGGCAAGTAATCGTGGCTACGGCGACATACTCGAACTATTAATTGCCAATGGCGCCAACGTTAATGCGAAAGGCAAAAAAGGGCGCACAGCAATCCACCTTGCACGAAATGAAAAACACAATAACGTTTTGGATATATTACAAAAAGCCGGTATCAAACAATAATAACTTATGATTTGAGTAGACGAGGTCACAACACGATGATTCATGGATTGATCATATTAATTTTTGTATCCGGGGTATCGATATACCTCACTGCCTGCACACCTGCCTCAAACTCCACCAGTCGTAGCGCCCAATATGTGGTGGAAAGTGGTATCAGCGAAGGCAAGCGCTGGCGCGATAATCGTCACTTTGCCGTTGAGGTGAAAACCGAGGCATTGGCAACAGACGGTATTCATGATCCCGACAACGATGCCATCCACACCCTGCAAGAACCCGCCGAAGCACTCAGCGCCTTCCCGCTGAGCCGCCGGGGTGATGTCGATTGGGTCAAAGCTCTGGATTTGGGGATCATCGAACCACGCGCTGACCTGCTGGAGCAAGGCCAGATGACGGTGTTGGACATGGATATTATGTTCAAAGACACCGGCCAGATGCCCTGGGTGAAATTTCCCCACACCGCACATACCCAATGGCTAGCCTGTTCCAATTGCCACCCAGCAATTTTCATTGAGAAAAAAGGTGCCAACAATATCTCCATGGATAGCATTCTCGCCGGCGAGTACTGCGGCCGCTGTCATGACAAAGTTGCCTTTTCACTCTGGACTTGTGAACGCTGCCACAACGTCCCTCACGAAGGGACGCCCGAGCGTTGGAATGAATCCCTGGGCATACCCCCCAACCCAACCACTGCGAACTGAAAGTCCACGGGGGTGGCAAGTCAGTGCCTGGGCATCATTATTTTAACAACATTTTCACAGGGTATTTTTCGGCCTTCAAGGCGCTGCGAAGTGAGCATAGTGAGCTATGTGACGGAAAATAAACAAGAAAATGTTAAAATAATGTTGTTCAGGTACTTATTACCGCCAAGGCTGTTTTGACGGTGTACTAACGCGCCCCTCCAGCTAACAATGCCGCCACTTTGTCACTGCCTTTATCTTTTGCCACACTGAAAGCCGTCTGGCCATCTTCGTCACGCGCCGCTGGATCAGCACCTTGTGCCAATAACACTTTAGCCACTTCAGGCCGATCAAAGGCCGCAGCCGCCATTAACGGGGTGCGCTGTTTCAATCCACGACCATTGACATCAATACCCGCTTTTACCATAAGACTGACAATATCGGTATGCCCCAGCCCGGCACCCAACATCAGCAATTCTTCGCCATCACGCTTGTCCAGCCTGGATGTTATGTCTTGCTGCAAATTGTCCAACAACAATTGTACCGTTTCTAAATGCCCAAAATAAACGGCATTAACCAACGGCGCACCACCGCTATCGTCACGTAACTGCACATTAGCACCGCTATCCAACAATAATTTCACCACTTCGTGATGCCCGGCCGTTGCTGCAACGATTAACGCAGTCGTGCCATAATTATCCACCGCATTCACATCGGCACCTTGCTCAATCAACCACTGGGCCACCTCATCATGATTTTCAGAAGCGGCAAACATCAAGGCATTTTTACCTTTATTGCTGTGCTCGTTAACATCAGCTCCACGCTGTGCGGCGGCTTGTACAAATTTCAAATTGCCATCTTTGGCAGCATTCATCATCTCAGAGGTATATTCACGAGAGCAGGCACTAAGCAACAACACTACGCTGAATGCCACAACACACAATGCTGCGTGCTTTACCCACCTGTTATTCATATTTGAGCCTTCAGAAATAAATATTAACCAGAAATACAAAACAAACCTGTTGTCATTTTGTCACATCTTCTTAACGTTTCATCGACGCATAAAACTCCGTATTCACTTTCGTATCTTTCAGACGATCCAACAAAAATTCAATGGCTGCCAGCTCATCCATGGGATGCAGCAACTTGCGCAAAATCCAGATTTTCTGCAACTCATCGGGCTTGGTAAGTCGCTCTTCACGACGTGTGCCGGAACGATTGATGTCAATGGCAGGATAAATACGTTTTTCAGCAATACGCCGGTCCAGATGCACTTCCATGTTACCCGTGCCTTTGAATTCTTCATAAATCACATCATCCATGCGCGATCCGGTATCCACCAACGCAGTGGCCAGAATCGTGAGACTGCCACCTTCTTCAATGTTGCGTGCCGCACCAAAAAAACGCTTGGGACGATGCAGGGCATTAGCATCCACACCACCTGTCAGCACCTTACCGGAAGAAGGAATCACCGTATTGTAAGCACGGGCCAGACGTGTGATCGAATCCAGCAAGATGACCACATCTTTTTTGTGTTCCACCAGACGTTTGGCTTTTTCGATCACCATTTCCGCCACTTGCACATGGCGGCTGGCGGGCTCATCGAAGGTGCTGGATACCACCTCACCACGCACCGAACGCGCCATTTCGGTGACTTCTTCCGGACGCTCATCGATGAGCAACACAATAAGAATACACTCGGGGTGATTGGCCGCAATACTTTGGGCAATGTATTGCAACATCATTGTTTTACCTGATTTGGGCGGAGAAACAATCAACCCACGCTGGCCCTTGCCGACCGGTGAGGCCATGTCAATAACACGCGCCGTTAAATCCTCCGTGCTGCCGTTACCTATTTCCAGGGTCAGGCGTTCATTGGCAAACAATGGCGTAAGATTTTCAAATGGTACTTTGTTTTTGGCATTTTCCGGCCGGTCAAAATTGATTTCACCCACTTTGAGCAGCGCAAAATACCGTTCACCGTCTTTCGGTGGCCGAATTTTGCCGGAAATAGTATCACCGGTGCGTAAACTGAAACGTCGGATCTGGCTGGGTGACACATAAATATCATCCGGCCCGGCCAAATACGAGCTGTCTGCCGACCTTAAAAATCCAAACCCGTCCTGCAATATTTCCAGCACACCGTCACCGTAAATGTCTTCGCCATTTTTGGCGTGTGCTTTGAGCAACGCAAAAATGATGTCTTGCTTGCGGGCCCGGGCCATGCCTTCCACACCGCTATCTCGGGCAAGTTCGGTAAGTTCAGAGGCAGTTTTCTGTTTCAGTTCAGTCAGGTTCATAGGCATAGGATCACTGGAATAGTTTAAGGGATAGAATTTGAGGGACTCACCAGTGCCATGGTCTGGCGTCTGGTATGTTCAGAATTTGAAATTCTGTGCAACAAAAAAAAATGGGTAATGAAAATGGGTAATGAAAAGAATGCTCTAAAAAGGAATGATTAAAGGAATTTTGTTTTTTAAGGACTTACCAGGAAATCCATTCGTTTACTTGAGTTTAGCTTGTTTTACGCGGAAAGAAGACTGGGGCACGGCGCGAAGCAAACGCTTTGAGACATTGGTTTTGCGCTAAGCTACCACAAAGACCCGACGCCGTCCAGCCCTCTGTCTAACACAGACCGGCCACCTTCCATTGAAAGGCAGCCGACAAAACCACGAGTTAGCCCTACAAATCAAACGTTACTGTCAATAAATGCCGTCAACTGCGACTTCGATACGGCACCCACCTTAGTCGCTTCCACGTTCCCGCCCTTAAATAACATCAGAGTAGGAATACCACGGATGCCATATTTGGGCGGCGTACCGGGATTCTCGTCGATATTCAGTTTGGCGATCTTGATTTTATCTTTGTATTCTTCAGCAATTTCATCAAGAATTGGTGCGATCATTTTGCAAGGGCCACACCAATCAGCCCAATAATCGACCAATACCGGACCTTCCGCTTTCACAACTTCATCATCAAAAGAATCGTCTGTGAGATAAACGATGTTTCCACTCACTGATAGGCCTCCATCAGGAATTTAACCTGTGTCATTGTTATGTGTCATTAGTGTTTACAGTGTGTATCTGACTCACACACCCAGTATTCGTTACTGCTTGATGGACCATTTCAGCCTAATCGCTCGCATATTTCAAGCACAATATCGCCACATTCCTGTTATTCTTTACGGCTATGAGCAATACACACACCACAAATACCTCTTTTCGCGAACTGAAACTTGCCGAACCCCTGTTACAAGGCATAGACACTGCGGGCTTTTCCCACTGCACACCGATACAGGCACAAACCCTCCCACTGACGCTGAATGGACGGGATATTTTAGGTCAGGCACAAACCGGTACCGGTAAAACTGCCGCATTTTTACTCGCCGTGCTACATCGTTTACTCACGACACCGATCAATTCCCGACGAAAAAGCAATCAACCACGCGCCATCATCATCGCCCCGACACGCGAACTGGCGGTGCAAATTCACAAAGATGCGCTGTCTCTGGCCGAGGGTTGCGACATGCAACTGCGTGTTGTTTACGGCGGCTCCGGTTATGAGCAACAACGTAACGACATCGGAAAAGGTGTCGATATTCTCATTGGCACTCCGGGTCGGCTCATCGATTATTTCAAACAACATGTTTACGACCTCAAAGAAATCCAGGCCATGGTGCTGGACGAGGCCGACCGCATGTTCGACCTGGGCTTCATCAAAGACATCCGCTACATGCTGCGCCGCATGCCGCCACCCACTGAGCGTCTTAACATGTGCTTCTCCGCGACCCTGCCATTGCGCGTAACCGAGCTGGCCTACGAGCACATGAACAACGCCGTCACGGTGAAGATCGAAACCAACAAGATCACCGCCGACAAAGTACAAGAAATCGTTTACGGACCTTCCAACGACGAAAAAATTCCACTGCTTATCGGTCTACTCCGTCATATAGAGCCGATCCGTACTATTATTTTTGTCAACACCAAACGCGCAGCGGAAAAAATCTGGGGCTTTTTGGAAAGTAATCACTTCAAATCTGCTCTGCTCTCGGGTGATGTGCCACAGAAAAAACGTCTGCGTCTGCTGGATGCATTCCAGAAAGGTGAACTGGCAATCATGGTTGCCACCGACGTGGCAGCCCGCGGACTGCACATCCCCGATGTCAGCCATGTGATCAATTACGATTTACCGCAAGACAGCGAAGATTACGTGCATCGTATTGGTCGTACTGCACGCGCGGGAGCCAGCGGCGATGCCATCAGCTTTGCCTGTGAGGACTACGCCTTTTCACTGGCCGATATCCAGGATTTCATTGGTTACGAAATCCCGAAAGGCAGAATCAGCAGTGAGTTAATCGCCACTGATTTGGAACCTCCAATACGCATTGAACGAAAATCGCGGCCTCACAGCGGGGGGCAACACTCCGGTGGAAAAAGAAATTCTGCCAACCAAAAACATTCGCGTCGCCGCTCAGGCTAACACCGCACAAACCTGCTTTATGCCACTAGCTGCCTTGCTATAGTGTCCAGTTCTTCGCGGCTTTCCACCGTGCATTCCAGTACCTTGGCCACCTGTTCAGTATTGAGACCGATACTGTCCAACAGGCCAGCCGGTAGTTCATCACTTTCGGCATCACCCATATCCAACCCTTTGAGCAACCGGTCGGCCAGCGCCACTACCTGCACATAATTGGCATGCAATCCGTCGTAAGCCGGGTTGTGATGCTCCTGCTGCACAACAATGATTTCTTTTGGCATGTTCCAAGCCTCCATCAGCCAGGCACCCATTTCCATATGCGTACTACCGATTAAGCGCTTTTCCAGTTCAACAACCGATGCCTCCGGTTCCTTATTTATTGCACGCTGTAGTACCGCGAATTCCTTTGGAAACAAATGACCCAGTAATAAAAAACCAAAATTGTGTAACAGACCTGCTAGGTATGCTGTGCCCGGGCGTGGGCGTAATTCACGCGGTACCATGTTGCATAAAGCCTGAGTGAGTGCTGCGCTGTAAGTAGCATCCCGCCAAAAAGCGTTGAGGCCTAACGGGCCTTCCGGTGGCACTTTAAAAGGCCGTGCGGCCGCCACACCAAGGGAGATATTCATCACCATGTCATAACCCAGTACACGGGAAATAGCCTGACGCACCGAGGCCACTTTGCCTTGATAAGCATAAAACGGCGACTGCGCATAACGCACAATCTGCGCCGAAAGGCTGGGGTCTTTTTCCACCAGCTTGGCCAGATCTTCCGCATGTGCATAAGGATTGGCATTGAGCTGAATGATTTTTTGCGCCAACGTCGGCATTGCCGGTAACTGCGTAATACGTTCAATACGCTGGCGCATGCTGGTCACCAGCGCTACATCTGCTTCTACTTCTTCCACATCAGCCTCCTTTTCGGCTTGTCTGGTTTTCGCTTTTTGTTCCGCATCCTGCTGCGCTGCGCATTGTTTTGAATGTTGTTCCGAGCGTTGTTCCGAACATTGTTCCGAGATTTGTGAAAATGTGTTGCCGTACCAGGCATTGCTGTGCAGTAGTTGAAAGTCCTGCCCGGTGATACACACCAATTCCCCGGCATTGCCGGAAGCGACATACACAGAGTCCTGATCCAGCAACGAGTCATCGATGACTGTTTCAAAGTTATAAGCCCCACCCAATGCGGGCAAAATGCCAGGTGAGCAATCGGCAAACACGCCTCGGTAATCACGTTCTTCCGCAAGAATAAGCTTGCGGTGCAACTGGTGATTCAACGCATCCAGTTTCAGTCGATGGGTGATGGGCAATACCGCCATCACCATGCCGTTGATGTCTTTCAAAATCATCGCTCGCGCAACCCGAAACGGTGAAATGTCACCAATATCCCCTTGCCACTTGCCCTGTGCATCGACTGGGCAATGAATAATAGAATATTGCACATCCTGTTTATCGAGATAACGTCGGACGGTAATCGAAGTAGACATGTTAACCTTTTGCTTTAACTAGATTTTGAGTGGCTTCCGCAAATAGCGGTCCGGACATGGGGGAAGTATAGTCATGATCCCGACAAAACCCTGAGCGATAAAACCCTGAACCACCCACCGGTTTGACGGCGGGTGTTCTCATAAACGCTGATCATAAGCAATTGATTAACAACAGATGCTCGTGGAAACTCTACATTTTTGTGTGTTTTTTGACCAGACAAAAGAAACCAAACTGTGAACTGTCTGGCAAAACGTATTCGTTTTTCAGGGTGACGAAGGCAAGTCGATCAGTGATTCCACGGGGGCTTTGAGGGGGGTTTTCAGCATTTGCTGAAAAGCTTCCAGCGTGACATTTTTCTTTCCCGGGGCGGCGATTTGCAACTTGAGTGCGCTGGGTAATATCTGGCGCTGGCCTGCCTGCCCCACCGCCAGCAGATGATAAGATAATCACCGCGTGGCAATTTGGCGGGAATCTGTACCGACAGTTCTTTTTCGTTTTTCACCGTGACGGCCAATGTCGGTAACAGGGTCACCGAGGCCAGTTTTGCCTCTCCGGCCAAAAAAGCGGCGTCACGGGCAATCACGAACCGGGTATGATTACCCGTCGCCGGATAGACCGTCACCAGCCGTGCTGACTCCGGCTGGTGAATATCCACGACCTGGAGGCCATCGCGTGGCCCCAATAAGTACAGCAATTTCCCCTCCAATTGCAGGCCGGTGACAGCATCACTACTGACGTACTGTCCGAGCACATTCAGCCCTTGCGAAGTTCGTCGCCATAAACTAACGACTCCGGCCCGGGTTGCCGCAATCACTAAATCACCCTGTGCCCGCACAGCAATAAACTCACCGGACAGGGTGATTGTCTGGTTCAAGCGACCGTCTTCGGCCACCTCCCATCCCGACAGACCCGTATCGCTTACCAGCCACAAAGTCCGTTCGTGCAACCACATATCCTGCACTGATATCTCATAGCCTGCCACCTCTACAGGTCGCTTCGGGTTACTGGCGTCTACCACCAGCAAACCTGCCTGATCGTCGGCAATGAACAAATAACCGTTGCCAGCCATCACGGCTGTGGCGGCACCAGGGGTGTCCACATGGCCTGTTTGACGGGCATAAAACGGGTCACGGATATCCACAATAACCACTCCGTCTTCGCCTGCCGCCACATAAACCAGCTCGTCCTCGATCCACAATCCCTGGGCCTGGTCCTCTACATCCAGCCCTGTGACCCAGATGGGATTAAGCGGGTTTTTGATGTCATATACCTGCAACCCGCCGACACCACTGGCAGCATACAAATAAGCACCTTTACTGCGCAGCTGCTGCAAAGTACCGTGTGCCTGATAACGACCTACGTAAGTCGGCCATGAAGGCTGCCCCACGTCTACCACTTTGATACCACCCCACCAATCCAGCACGTAGGCGTAGCCGTCTTTGACTTTCACGCCCCAGGCCGCACCATCAGTATCAAAGCTGCCAATAATACGTGGCACAACAGAATCTCGTGTATCCACAATCTGTAGGCCAGCCTCCCAGCTAGCCACATAAACCAACCCGTCACCCAGTTCAAGACCACGGGCATTGCCAGGAATGGGGGTATGGCCGATAACCCTGGCTTGGCGGGGATCACGAACATCCAGCGTATACAACCCTTTGTCGAAAAAGGCCACGTAGGCACGGCCATTCTGCACCGCCACGGCCTCTGCCTGACCACCAGGATTGAACTGTGCGAAGGGTTCAGGTTTACTGGAATCACTGACGTCAAATATCAGCAAACCTGCCCGATCATCGGCAACAAAAGCCACGTTATTCACAACATCGATATCCCATGCCTTGCCCGGTGTGTCGTAGCCACCTAGCCGTCGTGGATGTTTGATGTCGTTGAGATCAATGATGTGAAAACCACCCCGATGGTCGGCCAGATATAGCGTTTTATCCACCCGTTTCATGGTATAGGCCAGCCCCAACCCGGCCATGGCTTCGGGTGGCAATTCGGCAGTCCAGCGTGGCTGGTGTGGATCTTCGATGTCAATGATCTGCAAACCCTGGTCGTCATCACCCACCAGTGCATAATTGCCCAGCAGCGCCACACCCTTGCTCGACCCCGGTGTGTGATAATTGGAGAGATAACGCAGTTGACGTGGGTTGCTGATATCGTACAAGTGCAAGCCGGAAAACCAGTCGGCCACATAAAGAATATTCTCTTTATCTCCCATACCAAGGGCACCCCGACGACTGCCACCCAGGTTCAGTCCTTCGGACGAAATAGCGCCGTCACCACCGCCCAGCATCATCACCCGTTGCAGACCACTTTCTGTGGCCAGCAAAGCAACATCACCTTGCAAGGTGCTGAGTATTATTGGCGCATTTGTATGAAAAGCCGCGCCACTGCCCGGCAGCTCGGGATTGCCCAGGCTCAATCGTAATACACCGCCTTTGCGCAGAACCAACAAGGCGCTTTTATCGTCAGCTGACTCTTTATTGTCTGTTGAAAAACCATGAATCGCGCCGCGTTTGTTGAAGCTGCCGCGCCATTGTAAAACGTCCGGCTCACTGATATCGAACAACACCAAACCACCATGCCCGTCAGCGACCAGGGCCAGTTGATCCTGTAATTGCACATCATCGGAAATACCGGAAGTGGCCTGGACATCTTTGAGCAAAGCCTGTTCGCCACTGATATCCAGCACCGTGATATCTCTTGTACCCACGGTCCACAAATGCTGGCCGCGTACCGCAAAAGCATCGGCTGCCACAGGCAACAACCATTCCCGGTCAAGCCGGGGCAAGGTCGTGGAAGTAGAGGCAAATTTCCAACGTTGTAATTGTGTCATGCCTGCACCCGCGTCCAACAATAAATAAACATTTCTGGCATCTGCCTGCACATCCAGCAACTTGCCTGGCGCTACCAGCGTCGCCCGTATCACCGGTGCATTGGGCCGCGACACATCCCACCATTGCAAGCTGCCATTAGCCAGCACCGCTAATAGCTGCTGATTGATGACATGTAATTGTATTGCCGGGGCAATAAGGGTGAGCTGCCCCAGAGTGCGGACGGAATCGGTTTGTGGTGGGAAATCCACAATGAATAACTGCCGATCGGTCGTCGCCAGATAGGCTCGTGAACCGTCTGCGGTCATGCTTAGTGGTGACGCAGACAAAGCCAGATAATGGGTAACGTACGGCCCAGCAGGCATCAACACCAACTGCGAATCCGGTGTCCACTGCTCAACCTGCACGGTCACCTGAGTGACTTTGCCCTGTTGCAAAACACTGGGGCTAAGCGCGATGATACGGGAATCAACGGAAACCGCCGCGCAACCGGTCAACAACACAAGGGTAAACAGGTACAGCGCGGTAGCCACAACGGCAACCCTCCGTCGTGACAGCTCTGTCTTTCTGGCAAGATGCATCGTTGACGTTTATCTCGCCTTGCGCAGGTCTTTTTCCTGCTTGTAGAGATTTTCTGGCATTGCCGGGATTAGATCCTTAACCGCACTGGCCGGTGGCAGATTCACCTCAGTGAGCTCATCAATGGGTGCGTTACGTGCTGCACCGGAAGCACGGGTGTAACCGAAACGGTTCGTGCCCGGTACAATCAACTGCTTGGCTTCCTGTAAATCCACCGGTTGAGGCGCATAAAATACGCCACGGAATTCCTCGTCGATCTGACGAACATAAATAAAATAAGTCCTGCCTGCGATAAACTTGTATACCCGCTCACGCCAAACATCGATTGATGAATGTTGATCGACATACAGCGTTTTGGAATGAGTTTTCAGCGTTCCCTTGCTGGGTTTAATATATAACAAAGTATAAGTGCCCTCATCTTGAGTCAGCAGGGTTTGCTCCTGGAACTCAACACGCACCGGACCGTTCGCCAGATTTTTGCTTTTATATACCCTGGGACGAATGAAATACACTGTCGCCAATTGTGCTTTTGATTCTGCCGTAATTTCGTCGGACGCAACGTTAGGATGTTCGTTATTGACGGTCGCACAAGCCACCAACAACATGATGCCGATCACTGCCACGCAG
The DNA here is from genome assembly GCA_003229995.1 of Gammaproteobacteria bacterium. GTDB lineage: Bacteria > Pseudomonadota > Gammaproteobacteria > SZUA-152 > SZUA-152 > SZUA-152. Next base: position 11,799 of record QIGJ01000214.1, read on the forward strand.
GCTCTGAACCACTGGCTGCTATTACTCATTTTTATTCCCCCCTCCCTTGCTGCTGGTCTGATAACCACTTCGGATATATTTCAGCTCGCAAACCCACACTGTTCTAAAATTGACCAAAAATTTCTTCAACACATTCAACTTGCAAGCACTCAAGACTGCCATTCAACGCCTGTTCGATATTGGCGCGATCAAGGCAAACCTGACCATCGCGTATATAACCCAACCCCGTCGGCCCGCCTCACCACTTTACTGGCCAGCACGATATCATCACGCCGACCACGGCGCTTAGGCCAATGTACTGCTCGATGAGTGTATAGGCCTCCGCCTTTGGAGGCACCGGGTATAACTCAGCGGTATCAATAAAATTCACCCCCGCCGCCAATGCCGCATCCATCTGTGCATGCGCCTCAGCTTC
>QIGJ01000305.1 GCA_003229995.1 Gammaproteobacteria bacterium
CTGATCCAATACAAACACGTATTATTGAGTATCTTTTTGTTCGGCATGTTACTGGCCGCAGGTTTTGCCTTTTTATCAACACCGGTTTATCGTGCCGAACTGGTGATGGCTCCATCCGTAGAAGAAAAAAACGGGAGGCTATCATCACTGGCTGGACAATTTGGTGGTCTGGCCTCGTTAGCGGGAGTCAACCTGGGTGGCGGTGGTAATGACATGGACAGGGTATTGGCAACGTTAAAATCGCGTGTTTTTTTGCTACCATTTTTGCAACAGGAAAAAATCGTTCCATTGTTTGCACAGGGGTTGAGCAGTGAAACACCCAGTACACTGGATGTGTATGAAACTTTCTCGGGAGATGTGCTGGATATCCGCAAGGATAATAAAACAGGGTTGATGACCCTGGGTGTCGAATGGCGTGACCCGGTATTAGCCGCTTATTGGGCGAATACGCTGGTGGCACGTCTCAACGAACATCAGCGACAGGCAGCCATTAAGGAAGCGCAACAGAGTATCGATTATCTCAACCAGCAACTGTCGAAGACCAGCGTGGTGGATATGCAGCAAGCCATCTATCGGCTTATTGAAGCGCAAACCCGGGCCATTATGCTGGCTAACGTGAAAAAAGAGTATGTGATGCAGATAATAGACCCGGCGCTGGCACCCGAAAAAAGGGTGCGGCCACAGCGCAGCCTGATTTTGCTATTGGGAGCAGTGCTCAGTGTAATGGTGGGTATTTTCATTATTTTTCTATTGCATGGTCTGAAGGCTTTTAAGCAACGGCTTGCACAAAGTGATGCAATATAAGGTTTTGTCAGAAAATGCCTCCAGGGTCTGTTAAAGAAGGTGTACGCAATAAGGAATGGGCACGCAATAATTTCCCTGTTTAGCATCCCGACTTCAGCCCGTCTTCGCCCGTTCTTCAATCACAAAAGCTCGAAATAGAAGCACTTTTGTTCAATCAGAACGAACGAAGTCGGACTAAATCCAGGCGCTAAACCGGGAAGTTATTGCGTGCCCATTCCTAACTTTCTTGTCGCGCACATTCCTAACGTTTCATCACACCTGCCGCAATGTTAAGTCCAGCTCATCGGCTATTTCACCCGACTGCGGATTGCTGATGACCGCTGTACTGGCCAACTCTGGTTTTAAATAGGTTTCTCCCACCTGTTGCAGGTCTTCCAGGGTTACAGCCAAAATACGTTGGCGATGCTGATGGCGTTGTTCCGGGGTGCGACCATAAAGTGTGCTGTGAAAAGCACTTTTGGCTTCACCTGCGGGGGATGATGGTTTGTCCAGGCCACCAATGACACCAAGAATGGCTTCTTCCACCTGACGCCATTCGTGTTTTTCTGTCAGCAGCCAGTCAATCGCATGGTCAAAATCACGCAATGTTTCTGCCAGTCGTGGATCACGATAAGAATAAAAATGAAAGCTGGCACTGTCGGAATCATGGCTGGCACCGCCACCGTAGGCACCTCCTTGTTCGCGAATAACACGATGTAGAAATCCGTTGCGTAAAAAGCCGCCGAGTACTGCCAAAGCGGCGGCATCGGGATGAGCAACGGGTACCGTCGGGTAGGCTTTGGCGCAGAAGTTCACCGATGTGCTGGTGGTCCAGAGCTCCTTCACCGTTTCACGTGTGTTCGACAAGGCAAATGGTGTGGGGTTTTCCTGTTTGTCGGCGGCCCAAAGTGTGTTGCAATCCTGTTGCAAGGCATCCAGGTTTTCATTTTCACCGATGAATAAAAATTGACTGGGGCTGTTTTGTAATATGTTGTGTAATGCAGACATTTCTTCAGTCAGTCGGGATAACGCGGTTTTATCATCAAGACGGTCATCCAGTTGTTTGATCGTGCTGATTCCCGGCAAACCGGACAGACGGTATTTCAGTGCCGCAGCCGGACTCATTCCCGAACTGGCAGCCTGCATCGCCAATGTGTGGCCACGGCCAGTAATACTTTGCTCGCGACTGGCGCGTAATTGTGCCATGAGTTCACGAATGCGCTCGTGTTCATCAAAACGTGTGTGATGGAAAATATCACGCATGAGTTCACTGAATGCGGAGTGATTTCGCGCGAGCGCCTTGCCGGATAAAATGAAATGGCCGCTGCTGTTTTGCTCGTTATCGATGGCTCCACGTAACGCGGTGTAAGCGCCAATGCCGCCACTCACACTACTTTGCAATGCCTGCATGGTGAGATAGTCGCGCTTGCCACAACCGAGTTCTGTCAGACAATTGGTGTAATAAGGCAGAATGGCCAGTAGCTCATCATCCAGTTTTGGCAGATCAACAATGAGCTGTTGATAAATAATACCGTTGGTGCCTTGTTTAAAGCGGTGAGTCGGCCGTCCCTGTATCGTGGTTTTTTTGCCAGTGGCGATGTTGAGTTGATGTGGTACATCTTCCAGCCCGACCTTGGGCAGGATGCTTTCATCATCTTGTTGGTTTTGGCGTTTTTCAAGTTGCCCGGCGAGTTGCACAACGTCTTGTTGTTCTTTTGCGCTGAGGCCAGCTCTGATTTTTGCCAGATGGGCTACCTCTGCGGCGTCGCGGCGGACATTCAACTGTGCATCGGGTTTTAATGTTAAGCGGATGCGATGTGGGTTGTCCAACAGTTGTTCCTGAATCAGGCGGGTAATAAATGTCGGGTCTTCAATGTCTGAGCGCAATTGTTTGAGAGTGGGCTCCAGGTTGAAGGCTTTCAGGGTGTCGCCATAATGTATGGCAGTGGGCAAGGCATCCAGAATCAGTTGCAGTCCATACGGATAGGAATCACCGGTAATTTCACGCTGTTGCAATTCCAGTTGGTGCAGCACCGCTTCAACACGTTGTTGTGGAATACCTTCACTGACAACCTTTTTCAGGGTTGAGATAATCAAGTCCTCAACGGCTTGCATGTTGTCCGTATTGCTGCCTTCCACGCCGCAAATAAAGGTCATTTCCTTATTGGAATTATCCAGGCCACAAAGAGGAGAGGGTGCGGCACCGAGGTTTGTGGTTTCCAAAGCTTGTTGCAGAGGGGATGCGCTGTCTTCCAGCAAAATGCCTTCCAATAATTCTGCAGTGAGCGCTGTGCGTAAATCGGTGGAAGCACCTAATAACCAATTCACCACAATATGTGTTTTGTCACCCTCCTGTTCGGATTCGTCCAGGGCATAAAACTCTTCCACGTTCAGTGGTGCCATAAAACGTTTTTCGTCGGGCACAAAAATATGTTCATTTGATCGTTGAAATTGACTCAATACCCGTTCTTCAAATTGTTGTTGCAATTCAACGGCAGGAATATCGCCATAAGTCATAAAAATGGCATTGGAGGGGTGATAGTGTTTTTTATAAAAAGCCTTGAGTTCGGCATAGCTTAAATCGGGGATGTCAGTGGGTTCGCCGCCACTGTTAAAATGATAAGTATTGGTGGGGAAGGTGTATTTTGTCAGTGCCTGCCACAAAGTGCTGACGGGTGAACTCATGGCCCCTTTCATTTCATTGAAGACCACCCCTTTAAATGTCAATTCGCTATTGGGGTCGTCCGGTGTTGCAAATTCAATGCGGTGACCTTCCTGGGAAAAATCCAACTCGTCCAGGTTGGAAAAAAACACAGCATCCAGATAAACATCGAGCAGGTTAAAAAAATCCTTGCGGTTTTGGCTGGCGAAGGGATAGGCCGTCCAGTCGCTGCTGGTAAAGGCATTCATAAAAGTATTGAGCGAGCGCCGGATCATCATAAAAAACGGGTCGCGTACCGGATAGCGTTGACTGCCACAAAGGGCGGTGTGTTCGAGGATATGCGCAACGCCGCGAGAATCAGTTGGCACGGTGCGCAGACCGACCAAGAAAACATTTTCGCTGTTGTCTGCGGCAAGGTGAAAATGTTGTGCCCCAGTGTCGATATGCTCAAATTCATCAATGCTCAGGTTCAGTGACTCGACGAATTCTCGACGAAGATGACGAAAGCCAGGGTAGGTTGGGATTTCGTGCGTGGTGTTTGCGGATGTGCTCATTAAAAGGTCTCGTGGTTGGCAGCTTGCGTCAGTTTATTGATGCCGCGTGAATAGTTATAAAATAATTGTGGTTTATAGTGAGCCAGTGATATTGAACCCGTGATCTGGTCATGTCACAGCGTCAAACCGCTGAGCATTTTCGCATAAGCCTGAAGGTACGACCATTCATGTTTGACGAGGATAATATCTTCTTTAATCGGCATCAACATGAACAGATCGTCGATCACGTATTGCATTGAGAGTAATACAGCGGCACCGGGTACGGTAGCCAGGGCTTCTGTCGCGGTCTGTTTGCGGGTGAATTTTTTATCCAGATTGAGGTCTTTGGCCATTTGTCGCAGCTGGCTCATTTTTAATACGGTCAAACGCGCATTTAAGGGGATGTGCCGACCTTTGCGGGCAATACGGGACTTCGCCAGATATTCCAGAATTTTGCGATTCGGATCAAGTGGTGGAATGTGCAGAGTCACTGATTGCGGGTAAGCGGTGTAGTGGCCGAAATAAAGATCGAATTCGTGGTCGCCAAAGCGGGATATCAAGTCCTGGGAAATCAGTCGCGTTGATTTTGGATTGAATCCTATCAGCAGTTTGCGCTCGGTTTTAGTGAGCGGTTCCAGCAGTTTTATGAGCAGCGCCTGTGTGGATGAAGGAGGCGCTTCGTTTTCCTTTTGCCGACGTAGCTGCACTAAACAGGCATCAATTTCCACAAAACCTGGACGGTTAAAGGCGAGAAAAGTGTTGATAGCAACAGTATCTTGTTTGTCGATCAGGATTTTCAGGCTATTAATGTTTTGTTCATTCAGTCCGGTAACGGACAGTTCCTCCGTTAATTTTCGGCCGCGTTGACGCGGAGGTCTTTGATTTAATGGCGTGATTGTTGAGGGCTGTGTTGATACCTTCTTCGGTTTTTGCGAAATGTTTTCTTTGTGTAGATTTTTGTTTCTCGGTGACCCGATGTGGATTAGCCAGCGCTGCACAGCCAGCAGAGTCAGGATCGTGCCCATCACAATTAACAGCGGAACTGGATTCATTGCTTAAGGGTGTCTGTGACCTGTGGGGTTTGGTGTCGCATTGCGGGATACAGTATACCCGTCCGGCTTGCTTGCGCAATGCAGCGCAGCAAACGGGCTGACCAGAAAAAGTTCAGCGATTCCGTTGTGCGAAAAACGGACAATAACCATTCAAGCTGGATGGATGTTGGACGATAACGAGGTTGACATGATATTTTTTTATGAGACTATTCATTATTAAATCAATAAGTTAAAATATATTTCTCAAGTGTTATCTAAAAAGAGAAAGGAGAAGCAAGACATGGAAATTAACAATATTATTCCAATTCCAGTGGTACCCGAAGTGAAGGTTGAGCCTCCTCGTGATGCCCAACTGCAAACTGCGGTGCCGGAGGCTGTACAGGGCGAGTCAGCGCAAAATAATTCACAGGCTGATACAGGGGGGGACAGCGGTACCCCAGGAGGTTCACGCGATGAGTCTGCCACTGTGGGACGCTATGTTGATGAACGTGTTTGACTTAAAATTAATTTAATAAAAACAAATAGATATAACAGTTAGTTAATCTTTTTCATGAGACTGGTGTTTCGCCAGATGTCAGTGGATATTCAAAATATACGGTGTCTTTACGCCGCCGCCCGTTTCGTTGGGTAACCACCCCTTTCACACGAAAATCGTCTTCCAGCATTACCGCTATTTCACCGGGTTTCAGATACTCCAGCCGACGGCCGTTTTCATCACGCACGTACAAACCAAACAGCACTTCTGATTTGTTGATCAGTACCGCGTAGCTGTGGCTTATCAGTGGGTAACCCGGGTCCACTACAATGATGTGACCATTCTCGAAAACAGGCGACATACTGTCACCAATGACACGTAAAACAAAAGCTTCCGCACCTTCGGAACTGCAACCTGTGTGTGACATTCGCTTTCCTCCATTTCTTAATCTCAATCGCTGTGGGTATAAGCCCGCGCCTGCGCGGCGGTGGTGATATTGCAGGTTTCCAGCGTCGTGTCATAAACAATCACTGCCTCGCCTTTTTCCAATTGTTGCACGACCTGCTGCACTTTTTCTCTCAGCGGAGTTTCGCAGTTGCCGTAATCGGTACCACTGCGGGTGACAAATTCTTCCACCAGGGCGTGTAAGGCATCCGGTGATAATTCCTGGTGAGGGATAATCATCTATTTTTGTAGGGTATTTTCGATTGAAATCGGGTTATTGATCGGCATTTTTTGCAAAATAACTATGAATAGCTTATTACTCAATATATAGTTTCCACAGAGAGACTCAAAAAACTGGGTAATTTATTATGGTTGAGTATAGCGATTGTGTCGGGTGGATAGTATCGGGCTGATTGCATCGGATTAAAAGAGTGCGGATGTGGTAGATACCAACGGCTGGGGGGCCAATGGACAAAATGCACAAAAGTTGTTATTTGATGATGCGCGTTTTGTTGCTGCCAGTGTTGCTGGTGTTGTCATTAAATATACAGCAGGTCATGGCTTTTGAAGGGGACTATGTCTGGGAAGCGCGTTTTAAGACAAGTCTTGCGAAGGCACGATCTGGCCATCAGGTAAAAGATCAATACGCTGTTGGTGATATGTATATGCGTGGTCGTGGTACAGCAAAAAATGCTGCGAAGGCTTTGTATTGGTTTTTACTGGCGGCAAAACAGGGACATCGCAAAGCGGCTTACAAGGCAGGTTACCTTTATCTTTACAGCAGCGGTCTTCCGACCGGTGCATCCCCTAAACAGGCATTTCCCTGGATGAGAAAAGCGGCGCTTGCAGGATATGCCCCGGCTCAGTACGAATTGGGGCGTCTGTTTTTTTCCGGTAAGGTTATCAAACGTAGTGAGCCACAGGCACTGAAGTGGCTGGGGCGGGCCAAAGCGGCGAATTATGCCCCGGCTCGTAAGGCGTTTGATCAAATGGTAAAGCGTTTGGTGAAAACCCAGACTGTTTTTATTGATCAGAATCGTGCGGCGAAATAACAGATGGCAAGCGGTTGATGTGACATTCAATCGCTATGTTTGCCTTAGGAATGGAACACAATAACTGACACCATTGGCATCTTGGTCTCTGATTCAGACTTGGCTTTACCTCCCTCATCCATGGGGTCGTCTGCTTCAGCCCGTCTTCGCTCGTTCTTCAATCACAAAAGCTCGAAATAAGAGTGACTGTTC
>QIGJ01000198.1 GCA_003229995.1 Gammaproteobacteria bacterium
TTGGGTTAATTCCCGATCCGACTGGCTGCTAAGTGTAATTGGCCTGTGTGGTCCTGGCAACCACGCGGTTTTTGGGGTCGGATGATGATTGTTGGGTTTGAATAATGAAAATCCAACGCAAAGGTGCGAAGACACAGAGAACCACAGCATTTTGATGTGATTGGCCCACCAAGCGTGTTTTGCTTCTCGGGTGTGATTCATGGTTGCTTCCTCTTGTTCGGAAGCCCATTATTGACGATCAAGAATAGTTTGGGAAGTACGTGGTTAATTTGGCGCTTACTAATTTCTCCTTTGAATAGGGTATAACAGGGAAGTTATTACGTGCATGTTTTTCACTTCACATCAATCATCTGCACGGTCCCGTCCGGCATAATTTCTGCCGTCTGCCCTTTAGGTTCATCAAGGAAAGCAAGAATCAGCAGCAGTACAAAACCGGATACGGCCCCGATGAACAGGAAAAACTGATCATACTCCACCAGTGAGTTGACGGTGAGGAAAATCACCGCACCGACGTTACCGAAGGCTCCCACCATGCCGGCAATTTGTCCGGTCATACGACGTTGCACCAAGGGTACCATGGCGTAGACGGCACCTGATCCGGCTTTGGCGAAGATACCGGCAACGATGGTGATGCTCACCACCAGCCACACCGGCCAGGCTTTTTCTACCAGCCCTAACACTAAAAAACTGATGGTGATGCCGGTGAAAGCAATACCCAGGGTTAATTTTCGGCCAATCCTGTCACTGATCCAGCCGCCGCCGGGGCGTGCGACCAAATTGATGAAGGGATAGATGCCCGCCAGCAATGCGGCGGTGATTTTGGGCACATCGAACCAGTTGACGTAAAACATGGCCAGCATGGAAACCACCGCCAGTTCGGTGCCAAAGGTGACCAGATAGGCCCAGTCGAGAATGGCGACCTGCTTGAATTTATAACGGTGTAATTCCGGCACGGGGTTTTTCAGTACATGGTTGTTAATGTGCCAGATTTTCCATATCTGCACCCCGTAAATACTCACCAGCGCAGCATAAATAATCCATGTGGTGTTTTCACCGATGAGGCCCATATTACCGGGAGAGAGTTTCCAGGTGAGGATGCCCAGTGCCAGAAACAGTGGGATGTTCATGAGTATGTACAGCACCAGATCGCCTCCGCTGGTGATTTCCATGGCACCGTTTTTTTTGGGCTTGAAGTAGGTTGAGCCTTTGGGCGTGTTGCTGACGCGAGTGTAATACAGCAAGCCGTAAATGATGGCGGTGATGCTGGCAGCTGTTAATGCGATACGCCAGCCATTGGCATCGCCGATGTTGGCGGCAATGAAGGGCAGGGTGCCTGCCGCACCGGCCGCGCCGAAGTTGCCCCAGCCACCATAAATACCCTGTGCCAGACCGGTTTGTTTGGCTGGGAACCATTCACCGATCATGCGAATACCCACGACAAAACCCGCGCCGATGAAGCCGGAGAGGAAACGCAGCAGAGCCAGTTGTTCATAACTGTCGGACCAGGCAAAGGCGATGCTGATGGCACCGCCACTGACCAGGATGCTAGTGTACATGATGCGTGGGCCGAGTTTGTCCACCAGCATGCCGACGATAATACGTGCAGGGATGGTCATGGCCACGTTGAGAATGAGCAGTACCTTGGCCTGTTGGTCAGTAAGATCGAGCGCCTCCTTGATGAAGGGCATGATGGGTCCGAGCCCCAGCCACACGACAAATGTCATGAAAAACGCAAACCAGGTGTAATGCAGGATGCGAATGTTGGCTTTGCTGAAGTCGAAGATGTTGAGTTGCTGCGACATTCTTGGTAATGCTCCAAATTTTACAGGCGGCGGACTATTTTTTAGCAGCTCACTTTTTAGCAGCTACCGTTTAGCAACAATTATGCCACTAATTTATCTCATTGTATTTTATGAGAAAATAACTTTTAGCCTGTGTTCTGGTCACAAAGTTGGCACCGTCACAGTGCAGGGCTTTTGTGCTAGAATCCCGCCCGGTTTTGCTTGGCTGCGAGATAAATGTGTTGTTCGCAGATGCTAAAGGTCACTACCATTTTTTCCAATAAATATAGATAAATGAGTGAGTTACAAGGGACTTTGATTCGCTGCCGGTCTGTTGTATTCGCGCTGTTTGACGGTCCCCACAGAAATATAAGTCGATGCTTAATAACAAGGCAGGCGGCTTGTTTTTCGCACTATCATGGTGCGATGAGTCGCTGAGCGAATGAATATGAATCTGTGCTGTGGATATTAATTTCTTATTAATCAGTAGTATAAATCGTTTTATTATGTGTGGCACACGAATTGCTTTAGCGCTGATGAAAGACGCGGAGAAAAGATATTTTGTGCGAGTACACGGTCAAGATCGGAGAAGTTAGATGAAAGAAAAACTCGTCCTGATTGGTAACGGCATGGCAGGCATGCGGACCATCGAGGAATTGCTCGACATTGCGCCGGAGATGTATGACATCACCGTGTTCGGTGCGGAGCCTTACGGTAACTATAACCGTATTTTGCTGTCACCGGTGCTGGCGGGTGAAAAAACCGTTGATGACATCATGCTCAATGACGAGCAGTGGTATGCGGATAACAGTGTTGCCCTGTATAAGGGTAAAAAGGTTAGCACGATTGATCGTCGCAATCGTAAAGTAGTGGCGGAAGACGGTACCACGGAAGTGTACGATCGTTTGTTACTGGCCACCGGCTCTCATCCTTTCATCATTCCTGTGCCAGGGCATGATTTGCCGGGAGTGATCAGCTTCCGTGATATCCACGATGTGGATACGATGCTGGAGTCCTCCAAAAAACATAAACATGCCGTGGTTATTGGTGGGGGGTTGTTGGGGCTTGAAGCGGCCAACGGACTGATGTTGCAAGGTATGCATGTTACTGTGGTGCATCTGGGTGACACCCTGATGGAACGTCAGATGGATGCTGTTTCCGGCGATATGTTGAAAAAATCTCTGGAAAAACGTGGGCTGAATTTTTTGATGAATGCAAGCACCGAAGCGATTGTCGGTGAAGGCTGTGTCAAGGGTGTACGCTTTAAAGACGGGTTGGAAATTGCGGCTGACCTAGTAGTGATGGCAGTGGGCATTCGTCCCAATATGGAACTGGCGCAAAGCGTCGGTCTGCACTGTGAGCGGGGTGTGGTGGTCAACGACACTCTACAGACCTATGATCCGAAAATTTATGCCGTTGGTGAATGTGTGCAGCATCGCGGTGATACTTATGGTCTCGTTGCTCCCTTGTTTGAGCAGGCCAAGGTCTGTGCCAATCATCTGGCCAAAATGGGCATTGCCCGTTACGAAGGCTCGGTAACATCGACCAAATTGAAAGTGACTGGCATTGATCTGTTTTCAGCGGGTGACTTTATCGGTGACGATACCACTGAAGAAATTGTTATGCAGGATGCCGGACGCGGGATTTACAAAAAAATCGTGCTCAGGGATAACAAAATTCAGGGTGCTGTCATGTACGGCGATACGGTTGACGGTGCCTGGTACTTCCAGTTAATGCGCAATGGCACGGATACCAGTGATTTCCGCACTGCCCTGATGCTGGGACAGGCCCATCTGGGTGATTCGGGACACGGCGGTAATATCACAGCAGCCAATATGAGTGACGATATGGAAGTGTGCGGTTGCAATGGCGTGTGCAAGGGTGACATCGTCAAGGCCATCAGTGCAAAAGGCTTGTTCACGTTAGACGATGTGCGTTCGTATACCAAGGCGTCCAATTCCTGTGGTTCTTGTACCGGTCTGGTGGAACAGATTCTGGCCAGCACTTTGGGAGGGGACTATTCAGCTGCACCGCACAGCAAACCCATGTGCAAATGTACGGATCATTCGCATGATGACGTGCGCCAAGCGATTAAAGAGCGACACCTTGTCAGTATTCGCGGAGTGATGGATGCCATGAAATGGAAGACAATAGATGGTTGTGCTTCTTGTCGTCCGGCGCTGAATTATTATGTGATTGCCTCCTGGCCCGCAGAAGCGAAAGATGATGCACAATCGCGTTTCATCAATGAACGTGCTCACGCCAACATTCAAAAAGACGGTACCTATTCTGTCGTCCCACGTATGTGGGGTGGGTTGACCACCCCGAAAGAATTACGTGCCATCGCAGATGTAGTGGACAAATTCGATGTGCCGGAAATGAAAGTCACCGGTGGACAGCGTATCGATTTGTTGGGCATCAAAAAAGAAGACCTGCCCGCCGTGTGGTCGGACCTTAATGCAGCAGGTATGGTGTCCGGTCATGCCTATGGCAAATCCCTGCGCACAGTAAAAACTTGTGTGGGTAAAACCTGGTGTCGCTTTGGTACGCAGGATTCCACGAGCGTTGGTGTGAAACTAGAAAAATTGAGCTGGGGCTCCTGGATGCCCCATAAGTTCAAAATGGCTGTGTCGGGTTGTCCACGAAATTGTGCCGAGGCCACCATCAAGGATTTTGGTGTGGTGTGTGTGGATTCCGGTTACGAATTACATGTCGGGGGTAACGGTGGTATCACCGTACGCGTGACTGACTTGCTGTGCAAAGTGAAAACCGAAGCGGAAGTTTACGAATACAGCAAGGCTTTTATGCAGCTTTATCGTGAAGAAGCACATTATCTGGAACGTACTGCACCGTGGATCGAGCGTGTTGGTTTATCGCATATCAAACAATATGTGGAAGAAGATGCAGAGAACCGCAAAGTGCTGGCCGCGCGTTTTGATGAGTCACAAAAATACGCGCAAATTGACCCCTGGGCAGAACGCGCCAGCAAAGGTGTGGCAAAACACGAATTCACGTCTTTGAAGCAGATAGGGTGATGGTTATGGCAGACTGGATTGAAGTAGGCAGCATTGGAGATATCCCGGTATTGGGAGCGCGAGTGGTTTCAACCGCAGAGGGTGACATCGGTGTATTCCGCACGGTAGACGATGAGATTTTTGCCCTGCGTGATGAATGCCCACATCAAAATGGACCTTTGTCGCAAGGTATCGTGCACGGAAAGCGGGTGACCTGTCCGTTGCATAACTGGAATATTGAACTGGATAGTGGCGAAGCAGTAGCCCCGGACGAAGGGTGTACCGCCAGCTACCCGGTAAAAATTGAAGACGGCAAAATTTTTCTGTCGCTGGTTGCGACAAGTTAATTGTAAAACACAAACAATCAACAGCAACGGAGAGAAAAATGCTTTTTGGGCGCAAAAAGAAAAATCCGATAAAAATTGTCGACAAAAAAGTCGAAAAGTGGGTGTACACCACTTGCGGTTATTGTTCTACGGGTTGTGCTATCGAAGTGGGTGTTGATGCACAAAACAAGGCAGTGGCAACACGCGGTGTCGGCAATGCAGATGTCAATCGTGGCAAACTGTGCATTAAAGGTATTTTTGAAGCTGATATCTTTGAAGCGAGTGGTCGCGGTAAAGAACCGCTGATTCGAGACTCGATTCACGATGATTATCGTGAAGTTGAATGGGATCAGGCGATGGATAAAGCCGGTGCCGAAATACAGCGTATTCAGGAAAAATACGGTCGTGACTCTTTTGCGATTGTTTCCACCGGTCAATTGCTGACGGAGGAATTTTATGCGCTGGGAAAATTATCCCGTGCTGTGATTGGTACGAATAACTACGATGGCAATACCACGTTGTGCATGGCCTCGGCAGTGTCCGGTTACAAACGCTCCTTCGGTTCTGACGGACCTCCCGGTTGTTATGAAGATTTTGAGACGACGGATTGCCTGATTGCTTTCGGTTCTAACCTGCCGGAACAGCACCCGATTATTTACTGGCGCATGCGTGAGGAACGTGAAAAAAGACATTTTCCGTTAATTGTGATTGACCCCCGTGTCACCATGTTCGCGCAGTTTGCAGACATGCATTTACCCATTACACCGGGCACTGATGTGGTGTTGTTAAATTCACTGATGCACGTCATTCTTGCCGAAGGCTTGGAAGATCGTGAGTACATCAACAACTACACGAATGGCATCGACGACGTTGAAGCCTGTGTGAAAGATTACGACCCGGTGAGTGCCGCAAAAATCTGCGGTATCGATGAAGATACGATTCGCACCGTAGCACGACTGTATGGCAAGGCCGGTGCGGCAATGTCAATCTGGACCATGGGCATTAATCAGTCCACTCACGGTTCTGATGGTGTGGTTGGTATCAATAATCTCAATCTGATAACCGGTAACATCGGCAAGCCGGGTGGCACGTCGTTGTCGATTACCGGACAATGCAATGCCATGGGGACACGGGAATGGTCATCGTGCTCGGGTTTGCCGGGTTATCGTTATCTGGAAAACCCGCAAGACCGTGAAGACATCGGTAAATTCTGGGGCGTTGACCCCGAGTTTTTCCCCAAAAAACGGGGTCTCGCAGAAACGGATATCTTTCCCGCGATTGAAACCGGGCAGATTAAAGGCTTGTGGCTGGTCGCAACCAATCCCATGACCTCGATGCCAAATACCGCACGGATTCGTAAAACACTGGAAAAACTGGAATGCCTGATTGTGCAAGACTCCTATCGTGATGTGGAAACCACCGAGTACGCGCACATCTTTTTCCCTGCTGCGGTATGGGCAGAAAAAGAAGGTGTGTTCACCAACACCGAGCGTCGCGTAAACATTGTGCGCAAAGTGACAGAACCCTATGCCAACTCCAAATCCGATCTCTGGATTATCAACGAAATGGCTAAGCGTTTTGAACAAGGTAAAAAGGTCGTCTTCCCAGACACTCCGTCAGCAGTGTTTGATGAAATGCGTGAATTGTCCAAAGGCCGCCTGGTGGATATCTCCGGCATGAGCCACGACAAACTGGAAAGCCAGCGTGGCTTGCAATGGCCATGCCGGGAAGACGACGTTGATGCGAACGGCAATGCAGAGGGTGACCGGCGTCTCTACGTCGATGGAAAATTCCAGTACGCAGATGGCAAAGCCAAGCTGATTCCGTTGCCGTTTATTGATAACAATGAAGTCCCCGATGAAGAATATCCCTTCTGGATGAACTCAGGGCGTCTGGTTGAGCATTTCCATACACGCACCAAAACCGGCAAAGTGGGCAACTGCAATAAATACAGTCCGACCCCTTTTATGGAAATGAACCCTGATGCCGCAACGGAGTTGGGTGTGGAGCATATGTCCTATGTGCGGGTGGTGTCAAAACGGGGTGATGCTGTTGTGCTGGCGCAACTGACACAACGTGTGCCACACAACATGGTGTTTATTCCTTTTCATTTTCATGATTGTGTTAACCGGTTGACACTGGGTTTGCTTGACCCTCATTCACGTCAGCCTGCCTTCAAGCAGAATGCAGTGCGCATAGAACATGTGGACCAGCAAGAAGCTGCAAAAATGAATGTTGAACTGCGTAAATTTTAAGTTTGGAGTAAACCATGTTTCAAGTCCGCGATGATGAACCAAAATATGCCTTTCTCTCTGATCCCGATGTGCGTGAGAAAAATGCACACGGGAAATTTATTGAGCTGGTAGAAAAATCCAGCGCGCTGCATGGCCAGAGTTTATATATTAATAACGATGCAGGAGTGGGTGACAACCCGAACCGTTACAAACAGCACGGTTTTCATTTTACCGCAGACAACTGTATCGCCTGTCATGCCTGTGAAGCAGCATGCAGCGAAAAAAATGATAACCCGGCACACCTTGCATTCCGCAGTGTCGGTTACGTTGAAGGCGGAACATATCCGGCTTATCAGCGCATGAACATTTCCATGGCCTGCAATCATTGTGACGACCCGGTTTGCCTGACGGGATGTCCTACGCGTGCCTATACAAAATTTGCCGAATATGGTGCAGTGTTACAGGATCCGGATATCTGTTTTGGTTGTGGTTATTGCACTTGGGTTTGCCCCTACAATGCACCGCAACTTGATCCTGTAAAAGGAGAAGTATCGAAATGTAACATGTGTGTGGATCGTCTGGAAGTCGGCTTGAAACCCGCCTGTGTATCCGCCTGCCTGGGAGGCGCACTGGAATTTGGTGTCATTGAAAACACACCGGAAAATCGTGATCAGGCCAAACTGGATATTCCGGGTTTTCCCACTACGGATATCACCCATCCTAATATTCGTTTTCAGCAAAAACGCAGTATGCCGCGTGAAATGAGCCGCCCGGACTCCATGCCATTGAAATATCACCGTGATGACGCAGAAGGTAGATATGTGCCGGTGGTGGATGAAACAAAAGGCAAACTACAACGCCAATGGAACCTTCATAAATTATTAGGCTCCCACGAAAACGCTCACATTATTTTCACACTGTGCGCACAAACGGTAATTGGTGCCTTTATGTTGCTGATGTTCGCACCATGGTTGGGAATGTCAGCCGTGATCACAGCCAGATCCGAAGCCTTCCTGCCATTGTTTGCCACCCTGTTTGTCATACTTGCCATCGGCATGTTCAAACTCAACATGCACCTCGGCAAACCATTACGTTTTTATCGCGGGTTTAATAACTGGCGACTGTCACCGGTCAGCCGTGAAATTGCCGGCATATCACTCTTTTTTGGTGGTATGGT
>QIGJ01000050.1 GCA_003229995.1 Gammaproteobacteria bacterium
TCTATTTCGAGCTTTTGTGATTGAGGAACGGGCGAAGACGGGCTGAAGCCGAGATGCTAGAGTGGGAAGTTATTACGTGCCCGTTCCTAAGAGGGTGGAGCTGGGATATTCATCGATTTTTTTGTTCCACTCTATTCAACACAGAGTAAAATCGTAGGGTGAAACAAGCGCAGCGGTTCCACCATGACCTTGCATAAGTACCTGAACAACATTACTTTAACATTTTCTGGTTTATTTTCTGGTTTATTTTCTGGCCTTCTGCGTTGCTACTACGGTCACATAGCTCACTATGCTCACTTCGCAGCGCCTTGAAGGCCGAAAAATACCCTGTGAAAATCATCAAACTCTTGCCTAAAGCATAAAAAATTAGAGATGATGTACGTTTATGTACATCACAGAAATATGCCAAGAGCGAGATAGTATCGACTGGCATAATAATAAACCGGCTATTTATTCGTCATTTCGCCCCGCCTAAAAGCATCTACTGAGCAGTAATGCATAATTATTTTAGCAAAATTTCAATCGCTATGGGTATATCAGGAGTACAAACATGAAAAAGCAATTGACAGATAGAGGTGCGAATTCTGCTTGTTGTAGGTTGGCAATGACCCAAAAGGTGCGAAACTCGTCACGTAACTCAATTTCGGAGAGATTCCTTCCATTGGTCACTGTTGGCTAGTTGTGAAATAATGGCGGTCGAATCGGTGTATAGGTACCTGAACAACATTATTTTAACATTTTCTTGTTTATTTTCCGGCCTTCTGCGTTGCTACTACGGTCACATAGTTCACTATGCTCACTTCGCAGCGCCTTGAGGGCCGAAAAATACCCTGTGAAAATGTTGTTAAAATAATGATGCCCAGGCACTTATGCTTCCCATCTCCGGTTACCAACAACAGTAAGAGCGTTTCAACAAGTGCCAAAACCGCAAATTGAGAACTGGATGTGAATTATTTCGATATCGGCCTGTTGCCCTCCGGACATTTACACGGTTTCTCATCAGCGGCAGCTAACATAACAGACAATAGAGAACAAATTACCACCATCGAGCAGGCCTTTTCGCGCGGTACAGGCGAGGGACTGTTTTCACTCGCGGCCATAAAAAGCAATGCAGACCTCTCCCCGTCGTTACAATACTGGCGCAGTTTTGCCAGCCAGTATCTGAGTGAACGCTGCCTCCTGACCCCGGCAGAACCTCACCAACCTGACCCCATCGAGCCTTTCACTGACGGCGAAACCGGCCCCCTCTTACTCAGCGCCCCACCCATGCGCGGAGCCGAATATCTCTCTGCTGAGGTGCTACAGGATCTCCGCAGCACGCTAGACAACTGGGTCTGTGAGCAAATTCAGACATTCGATGGACTTGACGCTTTTCTTAGCAAGAATGCACCGCACTGGCATCAGGTAGGCCGTGTCTGTTTTCATCTGGCAGAAAACAAAAATGACCTCGACTACCCTTTCGCCTTCATGACAACCTATGCTCCCGAGTTGTCGGCACAAGGTCGCGTCCGTCATCAACCGCTCAGCCGCGCCTTACAGGAATATGCCGGAACAAAAAACAAAAAAGCGTTAATCCGCCTGCTGTCACCCGTGCAGCTCGCTGCGGAATCCAGCCCCGTGATCAAAAAACTGATTGACTCGGGCGACCTTTATCATCCACTCGCCTGGACACCCGCTGAGGCGTACCAATTCCTCAAGGATGCAGCGCTGTACGAGCAATGCGGTGTGGTGGTACGCCTGCCAGATTGGTGGAAAAAACGCAGTCGGCCCCGTATCGGCATCACCATTGGTGACAATAAAAAGAAAAACTTCAATGCGGATTCGCTGCTGGACTTTAAACTTCAGATTGCCTTGGGCGACGAATCACTCAGCAAGGCTGAACTGAAAAAACTGATGGCGACGGAAAACGGCCTGACGTTTATCAAAGGCCAGTGGGTTGAGGTGGATCAGGAGAAACTGAACGAAGCGCTGGCCCATTGGAAAAAGGTGGAAGCCGAGGCAGGCATGGGCGGTCTCACCTTTGTGGAAGGTATGCGCTTGCTGGCGGGTGCATCCGCCGATCTGGGCCACGACGAAATAGAGGAAAGTCGTGAATGGTCTTTTGTCCAGCCCGGCAAATGGCTCTCTTCACAACTGGAGGATTTGCGCTCACCCGCGCAAATGAAAGCAGCCGATCCGGGCAAGGCGCTCAAAGCATCACTCCGCCCTTATCAGCAGGAGGGTGTCAACTGGTTGAGATTACTCTCCCGGCTTGGTTTGGGAGCCTGTCTCGCCGATGACATGGGGCTGGGGAAAACCATGCAGATCATCGCCTTGCTGCTGGTCGAGAAAAAACGCCTCAGTAAACACCCTGCCTTGCTGGTGCTTCCCGCTTCCCTACTCACCAACTGGCAAACCGAGCTGGCGCGTTTTGCGCCTTCGCTACGCTGCCTGTTTTTACACAGCTCTCAATTCAACAAAACATTCAATAAAAAAGCACTGGCAGCCATGGCCGATGATCCCGCTGCCCTGCACAATATCGATCTCGTTTTGACCACCTATGGCACATTGATGCGCCAGGAATGGCTGCAACAAAAAAGCTGGCAACTACTGGTGCTGGATGAAGCTCAGGCGATCAAAAATCCGTCTTCCCGACAAACCAAAGCCGTCAAACAAATCAAGGCTGCGTCACGCATCGCACTCACCGGAACGCCCATAGAAAACCGTCTTTCAGACCTCTGGTCACTGTTCGATTTTCTCAACCCCGGTCTGCTGGGCTCGGCCAAACGCTTCAAGGGGTTTGTGAAATCACTTGCCGACCGCGAACACGACCAATATGCACCATTGCGTAATCTGGTCAGCCCCTACATCCTGCGTCGGATGAAAACAGACCGTTCCATTATCAGTGACCTGCCGGAAAAAACCGAACTTTCCGCCTACTGCGGCCTGAGCAAAATTCAGGCAGCACACTACCAGCGCACCGTCACCGAACTGGCAAATGCCATTGAAAACCTGGAGGGCATGAAACGGCGTGGCCTTATCCTTGCCAGCCTGATGCGCTTCAAACAAATCTGTAACCATCCCTCGCAACTACTGGGCGATGGTGAATATAATCCCAAACAAAGCGGAAAATTTCAGCGTCTGGCATCGCTTTGTGAAGAAATCGCCTCGCGCCAGGAAAAGCTGCTGGTGTTTACCCAGTTCCGTGAAATGACCGCGCCACTGGCCGATTTTCTGGCACAGCAATTTGGCCAGCCTGGCCTGATCCTGCACGGCGGCACCCCGATCAAACAACGGCAAAAACGAGTCGAGCGTTTTCAGGACGAAGCTGGGCCACCGTTTTTTGTGCTCTCTCTCAAAGCAGGCGGCACTGGCCTTAACCTGACACAAGCATCGCACGTCATCCACTTTGATCGCTGGTGGAACCCGGCCGTGGAAAACCAAGCCACGGATCGCGCCTTTCGTATCGGCCAGAAGAAAAATGTACTGGTGCACAAATTCGTCTGTCAGGGAACCATAGAAGAAAAGATAGATGCGATGATCACTGAAAAAACTACCCTCGCCACGGACATTCTGGAAGGGGGTACCGAGACACTGCTGACCGAAATGAACAATGAGGCACTGATCGATCTGGTTTCACTCGACATTGAGAAAAGTCAGGTTTGATCTAATGCAAAAAGGAGAAAAATAGATGGCTTATGGTGGTTATGGTAAATGGCCCAAATATGTATCGGCGGCACAGCGGCGTGCCAAGGCCGAAAAAGAGATGCAAAAACTGGGCAAAAAAGGGGTGAAGGTTGAGCCCATAAAAACCGAAGGACGCAAGATCGCGCGCACATTCTGGGGCAAGGCGTGGTGTGATCATCTGGAGAAATTCAGCGATTACGAAAACCGCCTGCCACGCGGACGCACCTATGTTCGCAACGGCTCGGTGTGTCACCTTGAGATATCAGAAGGCAATATCGAAGCCATCGTCAGTGGCTCGGAACTCTACAGCGTCACCATTGATATCACCCCATTGTCGGCAAAGAAATGGAAAAAAGTTCGTGAGCAGTGTGCCGGGCAGGTCGGTTCCATGCTAGAACTGTTGCAGGGACGTTTCTCTGATAACGTCATGGAAATTGTCACCGACCCGGAGAGCGGGCTCTTTCCTCAACCGCACGAGATAAAGCTTGATTGCGACTGCCCTGACTGGGCCGATATGTGCAAACATATTGCCGCTGTCCTTTATGGTGTGGGTGCCAGACTGGATCACCAGCCTGAACTGCTTTTTCTGCTACGCAATGTCGATCAAGAAGCCCTGATCACCGCAGAACTGGATATTACATCAGCAACAACAGGAAAAGGAAAACGGCGACTGGCAACAGCAGACCTTTCCAGCCTGTTTGATGTCGAGATGGACGAACCCGTCAAACCACGCCGCAAAAAACGGACAGTGGCGGTAAAGAAAAAAACGATCGTAAAGAAAAAAACTATTAAACATAAAAAGGTGAGGATAAAAATGAAGAAAAAAGCAATCAAAAAAACAGTCAAAAAGGCGATTAAAAAAGCAATTAAAAAGACTATTAAAAAGTCTATTAAAAAGAAAAGTGCAATCAAGAAGAAACAGACATTTACACCCACAGCGGCAGCCGTCCGCCGCCTACGCAAACAGTTTGAAATGAACAGCTCACAATTTGCCAAGTTAGTCGGCGTAAGCTCACCAACGGTCAGTAGCTGGGAAAATGGCAGTGGTAAACTCACCCTCCGCCAACACACCCTGGAAGCACTGACCCTGGCGGCCAAACTGACACCACAGCAGGCCAGAAAAAAACTGAACAAGAATTGATATCATGCCAATAAGGAATGGCTCAGCATGTGTTTCAGGGGCTTATTATCCATGTTCCGGATAAATAGTTAGAATGAGCGATAATTAGCACGAAAAGTGCGAATGCCAATCACTATTGGCTGTTTTTTACTCGATCACCCGCTAATAGCGGGTGACTTTTCCACGACACTGAAACACATACTGAACCTAATTAATTGTGACAACGAAATCACTAGGCTACAAGCAATATACGCTGTCATGAGAAAGCTTTTACATACAATTCATGGAATGCTGATAAATGTCACGTCCACTGCGTTTGGAGTATGTGGATGCACTATATCACGCAACATCATGTGGCGACCGGCGGGATGATATTTATGAGTCGGATTCAGATCGTCAGGCATTTTTGGTGTTGTTGTCGGCATAATGATCGCTGATTTCAGTGAAAAGGCTGACATTGTCGGGCACTCGTAAAAAAGCCTCTTTCTGGACAATCGGGTTGAGGGTGAAAAAGTGCAAGACTTGAATCCATGCATATTCTTATTTCCACAACTCATAACGTATAAATCCAATCGTAGTTAGTAATATCAGCAATGCCAGATTGGGTACAAAAAAATAAAGAAAATACTTTGATACTTTGCAATACCATACAGGTGCCAGTTTATAAGCATTTTCTACCCCCCTTTTTTTCCCTTTGGCGGGAAAAGCCAGTGCTGTCATAAACATTCCTGTCCTCATGTAACCAAAAGGAAAACCGGTAACATGGCAATTTCGCCAACGTTGAAATAAGGTTCTTTAAAATAGGCTTTCAGCACATCTCTGGGTATTAAAATGTGCATAACAAAAATAAACACCAGACTTAACATGAGGCCGAACAACGTCGCTAAAACACCTACATCAAGCATTCTATCAAATAAAGTCATGTTGTTTATTGACATATCCTGTTGACACCCGTGCCTTCGACAAAATCAATTTCTCCATGTCGATCATACATATTCCGCACAAATTTCCCTGCCAAATAACTCGCCGCTACGCTACCCACCGCCAGCACAATCGCGGTTCCCCAGCCAATGGGGTTAGAGATCAAAAATATAGAAATACCGTAGCCTAAACCAGCCCCCACACCTGTGCTGGTAATGGCCTCCACAAAAATCTCATTTTTCTCCTTGCTATCGGCGGTATTGGCTATTTGCAGGCAGGCAGCGGTTAATCCAACCCCCGCGAGGACAATACCGCCATGTTTGCCCATCGCGCCCAGGTGTTTCAGTCTGTGAGCCTGTTGGGTGATGTGTGCGGTGACGGGTATCGCCCGGGCAATGCGAATGACGTTATGGGACGTATGCTTGTCGAACAGCAGTTTTTCATCAGCCCGATGTTTTTCGTGAGCTGATCTAGTGCTTTTTTACGTCGGGCATCATATTGTCCTTTGGTAGTTTTTTCTGTTTTATAGTCCGCATAATGGTCACTGATTTCATTGATGAGGTTGACATTGCCAGGGCTGAGCAGGTTGCTTGCAGCTCCCGTGGCAATGCTTTCCGGGATGGTGAGATAATTTGTGTTGTGCTCCAGCCAGGAGTAGAGCCGAGTCTGGAACAGAAGCCGAGATGCCAATAGTATCAGTTATTGTGTTCCATTCCGAAGTAAGCTTGTTAATTATTGATAATGAAAATTTTCATTAATCAGTCGCTTGAAAGTGATAATAATAATTCGAGTGACGTGAGT
>QIGJ01000331.1 GCA_003229995.1 Gammaproteobacteria bacterium
TGGATACGCTGTCCAACATGATGGCTGTGCGTTTGCGGGGTGATATCCAGAGGGCTTCGTTCAAAGATGAGCCTGGTGATGGTGTTGATGATCGCTGGGCGATTGAAATGCCCAAAATCATCAATTTTTTCTTTGGTGGTACCGTTGCGGAAAACATCAGTTATTTTATCGAGTCTGAATACAACACCATGGAAAGCAATGAGCCCGCTGTAAAGTTTGAACGCGCGGTAATGCAGTTCAGTAATATTGGTGGCGTGCAGGGGATGGCAAATATCAAAGTTGGTAATTTCGATCCTTCATCTCTGTTTTCATTTCCGACGCATCGTCAGCAATTGAATCCCATTTTACCGATTGCGGATACCAGGAGGTATCCACCTACAATTAAACGGATTCCAATGTTGCCATATGCCTTTTCTGGAAAAATGTTTGGTTTGAGTAATGGCTCTGCCACTGCGGGTAGCCTTATCGATAGCGGCTTCAGTGAAGGTTTTACATTGTTGCCCTTTGCCCCGACATTATATAACGCGCCTGTACAGACAGGCATTTCAGTGCATGGTCGTCCGGATGGTGCTGGTAGCCCATTGTTGTATCAAGTGGGTCTTGCCCTTAATGACAAGGCCGATGGTACCGGGGAGCAACGCACTGATGTTTATGCCATGTTGCGTTTTGACTTTCAGGCAGGAGGGGCAGATGCCCAGATTTCCAGCTTCTGGTACAACGCTCCGGATGCAGCACGGGCAACGCTTGTTGGGATTAATCCCGGCGGTAATATAGGGTCGATGAATGATCCTACTGATAATGTCATCATGTACGCGATGAACCCGACAGATATCACGCGTGTGGGTATTGGCGCACGAGCCCAGTGGGATACCGTTGATGTTTATTTTGCCTATACGCAAGACACTATTGATAACCCGGAATGGATGAATGCCGCAGCACAAACTTCTGTTTGGGAAGATACCGCAACGGGCTTGTCTCTGGAAGCCGATTGGCGTTTTCATCCTAACTGGATGTTGGGTGTGCGTTATGACCAGATGAATGCTGGTGGTTTGAAGCGCCTGCCAACAATGGCAACGGCGGCAGGTAGTGTCAATGATGAAATCAATGCCACCGTGCAGATGATCAGTCCTATCCTCAAATACTATCCCAGTCCGAACATTGCCTTGTATACGCGCGCGCACATTAACATAACTTCATCTACGACGCTGCCGGATACCGATAATGGTTCTGGTACGGCGAGGGTTACCGGGTTTGAAGGCCAGGAGCATCCAGCTTCGAACCTGGAAAATGTGTTAGCATTTGGTGTCGATATGGCATTCTAGATATTCGAATATCATCTTGATGAGTACAGGGATGTACCCATTTTTATTTCTCGGGTTCCCACGGTCCTCCGTGGGAATTCATGTCTGGCTTTGCGGTAACAACTACGTACGTTTTTAAGCACTTCACTGGTCTTTACCACAAGTTTTATTTTTTAGGAGTTTGTACGATGCACTAATTCCTCTTGTGCAATATGACTCGAAATAGAGTACATTCTTCTGTCGATTCAACGTCGATAGTGCCACCGTGAATATCAATAATGGATTTGGCGATGGACAGCCCCAGCCCGGCACCTTCGTCACTGCGATGCCGTGAGGCATCAACACGATGAAAGCGATTGAACAGTCGTGGAATGTGTTCGGCCGGAATAACCGGTCCGGGGTTTTCTACACTGATGGATATCGTCTGCCCGCGTGATTGCTTAAGTTGCACATGCACGGTGTTGTCTGATGGGGTATGACGAATGGCGTTGGATAACAGGTTGCTTAGTACACGCCGCAACATGAGTCGGTCTGCGGGTATGGTGGCGGTGCCGTGCAAGGCTAACGCAACACCACGTTCTTCCGCCCATGCTTCGTAGTATTCAAAAAGATCCTGTACTTCTCTGGCGAGATCAACTTCAGTGCGCTCCAGCTGATACTGCCCGTTATCTGCTTTGGCAAGAAACAACATGTCGCTGACCATCTGTGCCATGCGTTCATATTCTTCGATATTGGAATAGAGAATTTCACGGTATTCATCGTTATCGCGTGACTGGGAAAGGGCGACCTGGGTTTGGGTCAGCAGACTGGTTACGGGTGTGCGGAGTTCGTGAGCGATGTCGGCAGAAAAATTTGATAAGCGATGAAATGCCTCTTCCATGCGTGCGAGCATGTCGTTGAATGAGTTTGCCAGGTCGCTGAGTTCTCGGGGCACGGTCTCTGGGGATAAGCGGGTGTTCAGTTCGTTGGCACTGATGCGATGGATCTGCGTAACAATATTATGCAACGGAGCATGTCCTCGACGTACCGCGATCCAGCCCATCAGGCCCATAAGCAGGGTACCGCTGGCAACCATTAACCACAGGGTGAGATGAAAGTGCTCAAGAAAGCGCAAGTGACTGTTGATGGCCACAGCCACAGACATCGTATAATAACGCGAGGTCGTCGTGTTCTCCGCAAGGCGTCGGGTTAATACGCGATAAGTGTGTTTGGTATTGCTCCAGTAGCGTATTTTGTCACCATCATTATAATTATTGTCGGAAGCGATTTGATTGAGAGAGGAAAGATCAGGGCCGCCAGGACTGATAAACAAAATGCGTCCGTCTGGGTAGGTGATGTATAGTACGGTGCCATGATGTCCCACCAGTACATCATTAAACCTTTGTTCCAGTGCGATGGGATTACTTGTTGCATCGTAGTGGCTCAGTGTTTGCGAGACGGCATGAGCGACACTTTCCAGTTCGGCACGATCTTCAATGGCAAAATGGCGCTCAATGGAACGCTCGACAATCCAGCCAAAACCGGCCAAAACTATCGCCGCAGCAACCGCAAATAACAGGGTCAGGCGTAATGTCAGCGAAGGGGGTTGGCGCATCCGTTTTTTCAATTTTCATCGGATACGTCGAGCATGTAACCCATGCCGCGTACTGTGTGGATCAAGCGGGGGTCAAAGCCATCGTCAATTTTAGCCCGTACCCGGCGAATAGCGACATCAATGACATTGGTGTCGCTGTCGAAATTCATATCCCATACCTGGGAGGCGATCAGGGAACGAGGTAGCACTTCTCCCTGACGACGCATCAATAATTCCAGTAAGGCAAATTCTTTGGCGGTGAGTGTGATGCGTTGGTCGTTACGGATAACCCGGCGACGCATAAGATCCAATTCCAGATCGGCGACTTTGAGTGTGGTTTCCGTTGTTATTGCAGCACCGCGTCGCAGTAGTGTGCGTACCCGCGCCAGTAATTCTGCGAAGGCAAAAGGTTTAACCAGATAGTCATCTGCACCCAGTTCCAGGCCTTTGACGCGATCTTCCACGCTATCTCGCGCGGTGAGAAACAATACAGGTACCGTTCTACCGGCTTCACGCAGAGATTGCAGAATACGCCAGCCGTCTACGTCCGGCAGCATGACATCGAGAATAATCAGATCGTAGGACTCGGTCATGGCAAAGTGGTGACCGTCCAGGCCGTTGCGGGCGAGGTCTGTGACAAAGCCAGCTTCACTGAGCCCTTGCTTGAGATAGTCTCCGATTTTGGTTTCGTCTTCGACGATGAGTATTTTCATTCATAACCTACAGTCGGTACACCTGAATCCTGGTTGCTTTGGTTATTGTTGGAAGTCGCGCATCTTTTGCATTTAACCTTATGTACTTTATTCGCAATACGCTGTCTATAACATGACCGGACCATTACAAGATTGTAATGTTCCCGTCAGCTTGAGGACAGGGAACGTTGGTTATAGTTTTATGCAACACCGCCCAAGGGCCTAAACGTTTTATCAGGATACCAGCCCGACCTGTATTGAACACACTCTTGCAAAAGGATAAAACAGCATGAGAAAAATTTCCTCAAATACTCGCGTGACTCCCGATCCCTTACGTCGCCGGTTTCTACAGGGACTTGCTGCCGGTGGCGTATTAATGGGTTTGTCACCTTGGACCAAGCCGGGCTGGGCAGGCCAGGTAGCCACCACGACCACGGGTATGGCACCGGTACTCACTGGTACGGAGTTTGATCTCATCGTTGCGGAGACTGCGGTTAATTATACGGGCAGTCCACGTATGGCAACCACAATCAACGAGTCCATTCCGTCGCCTATTCTTCGTTGGCGTGAGGGGGATACGGTGACCATTCGAGTGACCAATCGTCTGAATACCTCAACCTCTATTCACTGGCATGGGATCATCCTGCCGTATCAAATGGACGGTGTTCCCGGGATCAGCTTTGCCGGTATCCCCCCTGGTGAAACCTTTACTTATCGTTTCAAGGTAGAACAAGCGGGCACTTATTGGTATCACTCCCACAGTGGTTTTCAGGAACAGACCGGCATGTACGGCACAATTATTGTTGAACCACGCGGCGGTGAACACATTCGTGCTGATCGTGATTACGTCGTGCAGTTATCGGACTGGACTGACGAAGATCCCATGAAGGTATTTGCGAAATTAAAAAAACAAAGTGACTACTATAATTTTAATGCACCGACGGCGATGGATTTCTTCCGTGATGCTTCCGAACGTGGCCTGGGTAAAGCCATGGAGAGACGGCGCATGTGGAATCAGATGCGCATGAATCCCTCGGACTTGGCAGATATTTCTGCCCACGGTTATACCTTTCTCATGAATGGTACTACACCGGCGGGAAACTGGACCGGACTGTTTAATCCTGGTGAGCGGGTGCGTTTGCGTTTTATCAGCAGTGGCACTCAGAGTTTCTTCGATGTACGCATTCCCGGTTTGAAAATGACTGTAGTGCATGTGGATGGCCAGGATGTCGAACCGGTCACCGTGGATGAATTCCGCTGCGGACCCGGTGAAACTTATGATGTACTGGTGACCCCTCAGGACGATGCCTACACTATTTTTGCACAATCCATGGATCGCACTGGCTATGCGCGCGGCACGCTCGCGACCCGCACGGGTCTTACCGCACCCGTCCCTGAATTGGATGAAGCGGAATGGCTGACTATGACCGATATGATGGGCGCGATGGCCCAGGGTGGTGTTATGGATGGCATGGATCACAGTAGCATGAATCACAGTGGTCACAGCATGTCAGGCAGCATGAATAAAAAGACCACACCGGTACGTCACGCCAAAACTGAATACGGACCGAGTGTGGATATGCGTGTGGATATGCCGCGCACCAACCTGGATGATCCCGGCATTGGTCTGCGTAACAATGGCCGACGGGTACTGACTTACGCGGATATAAAAACCCCTGGCGAACCTGTTGATCCGCGTGATCCCGGTCGGGACATTGAATTACATCTAACGGGAAATATGGAGCGTTACACTTGGTCGTTTGATGGTCTGGAATTTGGCAAATCGACGCCAATACATTTCCGCCATGGAGAGCGTCTGCGGGTGATCCTGCACAACGACACGATGATGACCCATCCTATGCATTTGCATGGTATGTGGAGTGACATGGAAGACGCTGACGGCGCATTTCTGGCACGCCGACACACCATCAGCGTGCAACCGGCGCAACGTGTCAGTTTCCGAGTGACTGCCGATGCCCTTGGTCGTTGGGCCTGGCATTGTCATCTGCTTTATCACATGGATGCAGGAATGTTTCGAGAAGTGATCGTGGCATAACCCTGGCGATAAAGGAAAAGGTGATAACCATGAACAAACGATTGACATTAGGCTGCGTGTTTTTACTGAGCAGCAGTGTTTTTTCCGCCTGGGCCGACAATGGCGCTACCAATGGCACTACCAATAGCATTACACAGGATGGACAGGCCATGAAGGCGGTACCGATGGAAAATATGGATCACAGTGCGATGCCGAGTATGAACCATAACAATAAACAAAACGTTAATGATAAACAGGGTGCTATGCAGGGCAGGGCGCAAGGTGGATCGGCACCGGCAAATGCCCGTGATCCACATGCCTATTCTGGTGGTTATTCCATTGAGTCCGGCAAGTATGCTTTACCAGGACCCCGGATATTAAAATTAGCGGATGAATATAATTTTGCATCACTGCTGGTTGATCGACTGGAAATGGTGCGCACTTCAGATAACAGCTCGATAACCTATGACCTGCAAGCTTGGTATGGGCGTGATTATGATCGTCTGGTGCTCAAGGCCGAAGGCAATGTGGATAATGGGAAAATAGAGGAAGCCAGTACCGAGTTGTTATGGAGCCATGCCGTGGCAACTTTTTGGGATGGACAATTGGGCCTTCGTTACGACAGTGGTGAAGACCCCAATCGTACCTGGGGGTGGCTTTTGGTGTGCAGGGTTTGGCACCTTATTGGTTTGAACTGGACATTACGGGTTATGTTGGTGAAGAAGGCCGCACAGCTCTGGGCCTGGAAGCAGAGTACGAAATACTGTTCACGCAAAAACTGATTCTGACGCCACGCATTGAAGCGAGTGTTTATGGTAAAGATGATGTTAAACGTGGCATTGGTTCCGGGTTATCTGAATTTTCTGCGGGGCTTCGTTTACGTTATGAAATTCGGCGGGAATTCGCACCTTATGTCGGTGTTGAGTGGGACAGCACATATGGT
>QIGJ01000154.1 GCA_003229995.1 Gammaproteobacteria bacterium
TTGCGTTGTTGGTGAGTCCTTGATAATCCATGGGCTCAGTTGATGTTAACCCCGGCCCCTTTGATGCGGTTCATGCCCTGTGCGCGACTCAGCAGCTCGGTACCTTTTAGCTGTATCTTACCATCTTCGTTGATGATCAGGGAGCCTTTGCCACACTCAAAAATCAGACCTTTTTCGGCGCGAATTCTCACTACTTCGTCTTCCAGAAGGGTGGTTGAAGGGAGATTGCCTTTGTTATCGGTTTTTTCTGCTAATGCGGAGCGGCGTTTTTGATAGGGCTCTACGAGACCCATAACACAACCGAATGTTTCATCATCACTGGCGGCAAGATAGAGCATCATCACCCGCAGTGAGTGTCGGCAGTGGTGCCGTACTGGTACGCAGGAAGTGACAATGACTGAAAGTCTCTGGCAGCTGCTGATCGGCTACGAGGATTACACCTTCTGCGGTAATCTCGTTAATAATGCCTCGGCGTGGGGTATTGAGTTGGCTTTCCACTAAAGCGTGTTGCGGTGTCATAAATTTCTTTTCCTTTTGAGTTGCTGGTGTTACGCAGGTTGCTGAATGACGAGGCACCATTCCCCGTTTCATCATGAGAAATACGCCTTTTTAGACGTATTCAATGAGTAACAGCAGAGAGAAAGTCCCTAAAGATCGCGACCCTTGAGGTCATACAATTCACGGGCGGCATCAAAAATTTCTTCGCGGGCATCATAACCTGCTTTTTTGAGTTGCACGCTGGGGGTATGGATAAGCTTGTTGGTGAGTCGGTTGGCCATTTCGGTGATGACCTGTTCAGCATTTTTACCGGATTGCAGCAGGCGCATGGCCCGTTCAAGTTCGATATCACGCTGGCTTTGTGCATCTTCACGCATGGCGCGAATGGTGGAGACGGCATCCAGTGAGCGCAGCCAGTGCATGAAGTGTGATACTTCAGTGTCGATGATTTTTTCTGCCTGTTGTGCGGCTTCCTGGCGGGAGCGCAGGCCTTCCTGAATGATGTCCTGCAAGTCATCCACGGTGTACAGGTAAACGTCATTGAGGTCGCTGACCTCGGGCTCAATGTCGCGTGGTACGGCGATGTCTACCATTAGTATGGGGCGGTGTTTGCGTTTTTTCAGTGCGCTTTCCACGCTACCTTTGCCGAGGATGGGTAGCGGGCTGGCAGTGGAGGAAATAACAATGTCCGCTTCAGCGAGGTGTTGGGTGATTTCTGGCAAAGAAATAGCGTAGGCTCCGACTTCTTGTGCCAGTGTGTGAGCGTTTTCTACCGTGCGGTTGGCGATGATCATCCGGCCAATACCATTTTGGTGCAGGTGGCGTGCTGCCAGTTCTATGGTTTCGCCAGCACCAATCAGCAGTGCGGTGCGTTTGTCAAAGGCATCAAAAATCTGTTTGGACAGGCTTACCGCTGCGAAGGCTACGGATACGGCGCTGGCACCAATGGCGGTATCGGTGCGTACCTGTTTGGCGACGGAAAATGTGTGTTGAAACAGCCGGTCGAGCTGACCGCCCATGGTACCTGCTTCGGTGGCAGTGGCGTAGGCATCTTTGATCTGGCCGAGAATCTGCGGCTCGCCCAGCACCAGTGAATCCAGTCCGCTGGCAACGCGCAGCATATGGCGTACGGCTTCCTGATCCGGGTGCAGGAAAATATAAGGCTCAATGTCCCGCTTTTCGAGCTTGTGATATTCTCTGAACCAATCGACAATGATGGTGTTGTTACGCTGGCCTTGATGGGGGTGCTGGCCGGAATCGCAGTACAGCTCGGTGCGATTACAGGTGGAGACAATGGCGGCCTCTTGAATTCTGGCATGGGTGACTAGGTCTTTCAGGGCATC
This sequence comes from Gammaproteobacteria bacterium, assembly GCA_003229995.1. Classification (GTDB taxonomy): domain Bacteria; phylum Pseudomonadota; class Gammaproteobacteria; order SZUA-152; family SZUA-152; genus SZUA-152. The sequence continues at coordinate 1,842 of QIGJ01000154.1, forward strand.
AATCAACTTGCCCGGAGCGAACGCAACGCGTTCCCGGATGTCTACAGGGGCGGTCTTGTGATTAATGCCAAAGGCTAAAAGAGACATGCGTACCAATAGTACCTTGATTAAACCGTAAATTCTGAGCGAACTGGGGTGCGAATACAAGTCATGCTGAACCTGCCGGGTGTTTGATTTCCCCGGGGCGTTTGTTTTTAACCCAGGTTTAAGCGTACCAATGCTGTGGCCGACAACTATTAGCGATAGTCATTAGCGACAGTCATCAAGAGAAGTAGCACATAAGGCGCAAAATGCGCGAATTATCTGGGATTTTGGAGTAAAAATGGTGAGAGCAGTGCGTTTTTTATGGGTTTTGGGTGTGGTCTGGCTGACGGGCTGCGCAGTTTCCACCGGCGTGGTGAAAGATTCGCCAACATCGACGGCAGCATCTGTGGCCACCTTGACGGAATTGCCGGAGGGCGAGTTTTCAGCGCAGGTGATGTATCAGCTACTGGTTGCTGAAGTGGCCGGGCAGCGCGGCGAAGTTGCGGTGGCCGTGAACAATTATCTGGCAGCAGCGAAGGAATCCAGGGATGCCAATGTGGCAGAGCGTGCGGCGCGTATTGCCATTCTTGCCCAGGCGCTGGAAAAGGCACTAGAGGCAGCAGAGTTGTGGGTCGAGCTGACTCCGGATAATGCGAAGGCCTATGAGGTATTGGCACCGTTGTTACTGGTTTTCGGTCGCGCACCGGAAACGGTGGCACGTTATGAACGCTATATCGCCTTGTCAGCGGATGAGGCGGATCAGGGGTTCATGCAAATCTCGGGTCAGCTCACGCGAGCCAAAAGCCCTGTTGCCGCGCTTTCGGTAATGGAGCAATTGCTGACCAAACAACAGAGTAATCCCTATGCATGGTTGGCGCACGGTCAGTTGAGTCTACGCCAGGGCAAGCTGGGTCTGGCGATGGATTCGGTGGATAAATCCCTGACGTTGAAATCGCACTGGACACCGGCAGTGATCATGCGTGCGCGGATTCTCAGCTTGCAGGGGAATAGGAATGCGGCGTTGGCCTACCTGGAAAAAGAGCGTGAAGGTGAGCTGAAAAATGATGTTTCCGTTGGTCTGAGTTATGCGCGATTGTTGACAGAAGCTGAGCAGCTACCTCAGGCTTTTGCCGAGTTTGAGCGTCTTGCTGAGCAAGAACCGGGCAACGTTGAGGCTCAGTATGCCGCAGGTGTGTTGGCACTACAGTTGGATAAGCTCGACAAAGCAGAAATCCGTTTCAAGCGCGTCTTGCGCCTGAAACAGCGCATGCTGGAGAGTAGCTATTATCTGGGGCGTGTCTACGAGGAAAAAAAGAATCCCGAGACTGCGTTGAAATATTATTTTGCAGTGCATCACGGTGAATACTATTTAAGTGCGCAGTCGCGGGCAGCCAATTTATTGGCCGAACAAGGCAAATTGGCGCGTGCGCGTGAGCACCTGCATTCATTGCGTGTCCGTAATGAACAGGATCAGGTGCGGCTTTATCTGGTGGAAGGTGAGTTGCTGCGCAAGGCGGGCCAATACCTGGAGGCTCTGGCATTTTTTGCGGATAAACTGGAAAAACTGCCGAATGATACTTCCTTGCGTTACGCGCGGGCGCTGATTGCCGAAAGGGCCAACAAGCTGGTTCTGGCGGAAGAGGATCTGCGCATTATTATTGAACGTGAGCCGAGTAATGCACAGGCACTGAATGCGCTGGGTTATACGCTGGCTGATCGTACCGAACGCTTGGACGAAGCGCTGGATTATATCACCCGGGCATTGGAAGTGGAGCCGAAAGATGCCGCCATTATTGATAGCATGGGTTGGGTGCAGTATCGCATGGGTAATCATGCCAAGGCCGTTGGGTTGTTGCGTCAGGCATTGTCATTGATTCATGATCCGGAAATTGCCGCGCACTTGGGCGAAGTTTTGTGGGAAATGGGCAATAAGCAAGAGGCATTGGATGTATTGGAAACAGCCCTGGAAAAACATCCCAAACACAAGATTTTACTGGATGCCATGAAGCGCCTGGGTTTGTGACCCGTTCGCGGTTACAGCGTATTGCGTCGTGGTCGTTGCTGGGTGCGGTGTTTTTGTTTTCCGGTTGTGCTTCGCTGTCACCCTTTGCCCCTGAACCTCCCTCCGAACGTATTACGCAGTTGTGGCAACAACATGTTCAGTCTGTGAATGCACAAACTGATTGGACGTTGAGCGCACGCATTGCTGCCCATAGCGAAGATGACGGTTGGAGCGGCAAGCTGCATTGGCGACAGGAAAAAGACACTTATCAAGTGAGTTTCAATGCGCCATTTGGTCAGGGTGGGCTGCAACTGGAAGGTGGACTACAGTCTGTGGAAATGCGTACCTCGAATGGGCAGACGATGGTTGCTGAGGATGTTGAATCCCTTCTCTACCAGCAGCTCGGCTGGTGGCTGCCGTTGCACAATTTACGGTATTGGGTGCGTGGCGTACCTGTGCCGACAGACGAGAAAACTCCGTTGTTGGCTTTTGATGAAGAAGGTCAGCTGGCCCGTTTGCAACAACTCCACTGGCAAATTGAATACTTGGCCTATCGTCAGGTGGATGGGTTGATGTTACCGCGCAAGGTCTATCTGGAAAACGGTGAACTCAGTGTGCGTCTGGTGATTGATCGTTGGGAATCAGGCGATAGCGACGACGGACATTGAGACATGTCAGACCGTCTCGTTTTACAGCAACCCATCTGGCCTGCGCCAGCCAAACTCAATTTGTTTTTACACATCACCGGGCAACGACCCAACGGTTTTCATGATTTGCAAACCGTATTTCAGTTTCTGGATTTTGGTGACACGCTGCGGTTTTGTGTCCGCGCCGACGGGCAATTGCGGCGAGTCACCGATGTGCCCGGAGTGCCTGAAGCAGAAGATTTAATGATTCGTGCTGCACGATTATTGCAGACTGAAACCGGCTGCGCACAGGGCGTAGACATTCACATTGAAAAAAAATTACCCATGGGCGGTGGTCTGGGGGGTGGCAGTTCTGATGCTGCCACCACACTGGTCGCGCTCAATGATTTGTGGCAGCTGGGTCTTGGCGAAGATCGGCTCGCTACGTTAGGTTTGCAACTGGGTGCTGATGTGCCGGTGTTTGTACGTGGTCGTGCCGCTTGGGCGGAAGGTGTCGGTGAAAAGCTGGAGCCAGTATTGTTGCCCCAACCCTGGTTTGTGGTGCTGGTTCCTGGGGTGCAGGTCTCCACAGCCGCATTGTTTAGTGATACACAATTGACACGCGATGCGCGACCCATCAAAATGCGCGATTACCTTTCGTGGGTTAGTGCTGAGGGTGCCGGGAGTGGTGCCCTTTTTTGTCGGGATGGTGAGAACGGTGTTGGCAATGTATTCGAGCCATTGGTGCGGGCAAAGTATCCCGAGGTTGATGCCGCATTGATGGATTTGATGCGATTTTCGCCCGCGCGATTGACGGGTACGGGGGCTTGTGTGTTTGCGGCGTTTGAACGTGAATCGCGGGCGCGTGAAGTGGCTGAACAGCTTGAAGACCGCTGGCAGACGATAGTCGCTGCGGGTTGTAATCGTTCACCGTTGTTTACCTCGGAAAGGTTTTATACAGAAAAATAGGTTTTTACTGGGGCGTCGCCAAGCGGTAAGGCACTGGGTTTTGATCTCAGCATGCGCAGGTTCGAATCCTGCCGCCCCAGCCAATCGATACATGACGGCTGAAAAAAGCAGTCGTCAATCGTAAACAGAGCTGATCACTTCGGGTGGAGTAAATCGTGTCTGACAGCCAAATGATGGTGTTTACGGGTAATGCCAACCCGCAACTGGCGCAGGCCGTGGCGAATTACCTTGATCTTTCTCTGGGTAAAGCTGTGGTGGGAGAATTCAGCGACGGCGAAACCCTGGTTGAAATCACTGAAAATGTACGTGGTCGGGATGTGTTTATTATCCAGCCCACTTGTGTACCCACCAACAATAATCTGATGGAGTTGTTGGTGATGATTGATGCCCTGCGTCGTTCATCAACACGCCGTATTACCGCAGTCATCCCGTATTTTGGTTATTCACGACAAGATCGCCGACCGCGTTCAGCGCGTGTGCCGCTGACGGCCAAACTGGTGGCGGACATGATCGTCACTGCGGGTGCTGATCGTGTGTTGACAGTGGATTTGCACGCCGATCAGGTGCAGGGGTTTTTCGACAAGCCTGTGGATAATATTTACGCCTCCCCCATTTTGCTGGGCGACATCTGGCGTCGGGGGTATGAGGATCTGATGGTGGTGTCGCCGGACGTAGGGGGTGTGGTGCGTGCCCGGGCATTGGCCAAGCGACTGGATGATGCAGACTTGGCGATTATCGACAAACGGCGTCCCAAGCCCAATGTGGCGAAGGTGATGAACATTATCGGTGATGTGAAAGGACGTACCTGTGTATTGGTGGACGACCTAGTTGATACTGCGGGTACCCTGGGGCAAGCGGCCAAAGCACTGAAAGATAAAGGTGCTACCAAAGTGGTGGCTTACTGTACGCATCCGGTGTTGTCGGGCCCGGCGGTGGAAAACATTATCAAGGATGAATTGGTGGTGACAGATACGATTCCACTCAGTAAGGCAGCTACCGAGTGTGGCCGTATTCGGCAGCTGTCTATCGCCGAACTGTTGGCGGAAACCATGCGGCGTGTGAGTAATGAAGAGTCAGTAAGTTCGTTGTTCATGGATTAAAAACGGTGGTTATGGCATTGTAAAGAAGCGGGTTAAAATAAATACAGTCGTATTCTATCTTATATCAGGGGAAGAAAGTGAAGTGTGTTTCTATTAGTGAATTGGAATTAGACAAAGAAAGTTTGGAGGCAATAAAAGATATACCCATGGCGTTTGAGATTTAGATTTAAGTGTGCGTCATATTTGTTTCATGGCAAGGTGAAATGACGCGTAATAGTCGCTCTATTGCAAGGAGTTTCAACGCAGCCATGGAGCAAATAGGGCGTGCAATTAGACCTAAATCTCAATCGCCATGGGTATATACAAAGAAAGAGTAATTTATCGGTAATTTTATCGAGGGTGATGCCGCTTGGTACACTGACAAATATTTTTTTAGGAGGTGGTGTTCTTAAATCCAGCTATAACATATCACAGGCGGATTTTGAGGCGTTTGCAAAGGCTATGCAATCATTACCGGTTATACTGAGAAAGGTAATTTCTAATATAGCTAGAGAACAGCAGTTATACCATTCCGGCAACCAAAAAGAGTTCTGGAAAGGAATTGAGAATGGCTGTGGTGTCCAATAAATATATTATTAGTGTTTTTTTGATATTTTGTTCTTTTATTGTAAGTGCCGGGGAAAATGAAATAGAGTTTGAAAACAAAATGATGGCGATGGCTTTTAAAGAATTTCTCAATGCGAAAGAGGCGGCTGAAAGAATTATCGAAAGTTGTGAAAAAACAGGGAAAAATAGAGTGATACCCCGATCTTCCGTATCATCGATTGGTCTTTCTTCAAGAGAGTTGGAAATTTCATTATATTATTTAAACGGGAAAGCCAGAGATGATTGTGAGGGAAGCTATCTGGCACAATTTTACGTGGCGGCCAGTCGCTACAGGGCTACAGCAAAACATTATGGTAGAGACGCTAAAGAAGCTTTACCCTATACAGAAGAAAACCTGTATGGAAGTGCTTGGAGAGAATTTAGAATTAAACTGGATTACTATGACATAGAAGCAAGTAAAAGAAAGGCGCTGGAAGGTGTTGTTGAACTCAAAAAAACCTTTAATTTACATAAGACCCTTGATGCGCTGGATATACATTAGTCCGGACATTCGGTATTCAACTTCCATTGTTGAGAGTGGAATAATACACAAATTCAACCATTGAAAAATATGGTGGTTATTCGTTAGATTTACTGCCAATAGGGCAGTGATTCTGACAAAAATGCTTCACCCTGGTCGCAAGGGCGAAGTGAAAAGCGAAGACTGCAAAATGATGGCGGTCTTTATTTGTAAGGAGTGACTGGCGGTATTTGCCAGACACACAATTGTTGGAGATACATTATGTCTGCTGATTTTAATATTATTGCGGACGTAGGGAAAGGTGCGAGCCGCCGCCTGCGCCATACGGGCAAAGTACCGGGAATTATTTATGGCTCGGGTAAAGACCCTGTGTCCTTTACTGTGGTGCATGATGACTTGATGCATCACCTGGAGCACGAGGCCTTTTATTCTCATATTCTTACGGTGACGGTTGATGGCAAAGCCCAAAAAGCGGTGCTTAAGGATTTGCAGCGCCACCCTGCCAAGCCCAAAGTTTTACATGTGGATTTTTTACGCGTGAGCGACACCGATGTCATCAATATGCAGGTGCCAATGCACTTCATCAATGAAGATATCAGCATGGGTGTCAAAGCGGGCGGTCTGGTGTCGCATCTGTTGAGTACCATTGAGATCACCTGTAAAGCCAGCGATTTGCCGGAATATCTGCAAATTGATCTGGTGAATCTGGATGTCGGTGGCTCGTTGCATTTGTCGGATATTGATCTGCCCAAGGGTGTACAGATTACTGCTTTGACCCACGGTGCAGATCACGATCTGCCCGTAGTCAGCATCCACGCACCGAAAGGGGGTGACGACACCACAGAAGAAGAGGGTGAGGTTGCTGATACCACTGCCACAGAAGAAGGCGGTACCAGCGAATAAACCTTTCGTCTTCTTCGCAGACTTTTTTTGCGTAATACACAGGAAAGCCGACGTTGTCGTCACCCGTTCAGCTCATCGTCGGCCTGGGAAATCCCGGGCCGGAATATGCGCAAACGCGACACAACGTTGGCTTTATTTTTGTGGACGAACTGGCGGGTAGCAAAGGCGTATTGTTCAAGCCAGAAAAAAAATTTCACGGCAATGTGTGCAAATTGTCATTGGCCGGTAATGAACTCTGGTTGCTCAAACCCACCACCTTTATGAATTTAAGTGGCAAGTCCGTTGCTGCACTGGCGCATTTTTATAAAATCGTACCGGAGTCGATATTGGTGGTGCATGACGAACTGGATATTCCACCAGGTCAATTGCGACTCAAACAAGGTGGTGGTCACGGCGGCCATAATGGTCTGCGTGACATGATTGCGCAATTGGGTAGCAAAGAATTTATGCGTTTACGGGTAGGCATTGGTCACCCCGGACAAGGCCGGGATGTATCAAATTATGTGTTGGGCAAAGCCTCGCGTGACGAGCAAATCGACATTGACGCGGCCATCGATGAAGCTCTGCACACTTTGCCAAAGATTATCGAAGGTGAAATGCAAGCGGCGATGAAGCAGTTACATAGCCGTAAATAGTAACGGTAGGGTGGGCGCATTGTTTGTGCCCATTCCGTAACACTTTTTACAGAAAATACCGGCAATCGTTCCAGTGTATTGGGAGGTTGTGTTGTCGCGGTACTGACAAGTGGCGAGTTATAAATACCCGGTGATTTTTAAAGCGTTTTAAAAACAAGTGTTTTTAGGAATGGGCACGAAATAACTTCCTTGTTTGGCGCCCGGATTTAGTGCGTATTCGTTCGTTCTGATTGAACAAAAGTGCAGGAATAGTCAACGGACGAAGACGGGCTGAAGCCGGGATGCAAAACAGGGAAGTTATTTCGTGCACGTTCCTTAGCACTTAATTCATATTAAAACAGAGATTAAAAACATGGGATTCAAATGTGGCATCGTCGGCTTGCCCAATGTGGGTAAATCTACCCTGTTTAACGCGCTGACCAAAGCAGGCATTCAGGCAGCCAATTATCCTTTTTGCACCATCGAACCCAACGTCGGTGTGGTACCGGTGCCGGACCCGCGCCTTGACGCCCTGGCTGCAATTGTTAATCCTGAGCGTGTGGTGCCCACCACCATCGAATTCGTGGACATTGCCGGGCTTGTTGCCGGTGCCTCCAAAGGTGAAGGCCTGGGCAACCAGTTTCTGGCCAACATCCGAGAGACCGATGCTATCGCCCACGTAGTGCGCTGTTTTGAAGACGACGACGTAGTGCATGTCGCGGGTAAAATTGATCCGTTGGGTGATATCGAAGTCATTAACACCGAATTGGCACTGGCTGACCTGGATTCCGTGGATAAGGCGATTAATCGTGTTGGACGGGTTGCCAATTCCGGCGATAAAGACGCCAAAGCCAAACTCGGGGTGCTGGAGAAAATCAAAGCCGAGCTGGACGAAGGCAAGCCTGTGCGTGCTATCGGCCTGGACGAAGACCAGCAGGCGATGTTAAGCGATATGTTCCTGCTGACCGCTAAACCGACCCTGTACGTTGCCAACGTTGCGGAAGAGGGCATGGAAAACAATCCGTTACTGGATAAAGTGCGTGAGTTTGCTGCCAGTGAGGGAGCGGGGATAGTTGCGGTGTGTGCCGCTATTGAATCCGAGCTGTCCGAACTGGATGAC
>QIGJ01000282.1 GCA_003229995.1 Gammaproteobacteria bacterium
CCTGCATCCATGCAGTCGTCAATCAGAACGAACGAAGTCGCACTAAATCCGGGCGCCAAACAGGGAAGTTATTTCGTGCCCATTCCTAAGGGATTGGCAGATACAGACTATTCTGCGATCAATGAGATTATCCATCCGCTGACAGTGAAGCATCAGTAGTGAGGCTTGTTTTTCCTTCGTACAAAACCGCGTAGCCCTGACGGCGTACCAGAGTTGCAAGGTGATTGATACCCATAGTGATTGTTCTGCGCACAGTCCTTGTTCCTGCGGGAAATCCCCATTATGCTTGGCACCGTTTAAGTTGCATATTTCAATTGTATATTTCAATAATAGGGTAAGCCGATACGATGGGTCGTCATTTTTCCGCTAAGGATTTTTCTTTATTTTCATTTCTGGTTGTGCTGATGGCCATCATGTTGCTGTCGATGTACATGGTGGACCGGCAATGGGGCAAAATGGCTCAGATGCAGCGTTTGATGGACGAGCAGGCTAAGGATCTGAGGCAGATGCAAGGGATGTTGCGTAATGTTGAGAATAGCCTGCGTAATGGTCGGGTTGCTGTTGCGCCTGCGTCTCAGGATACGGATATAAAAGCCAAGCTTGATAAAAAACATCCTGATGCTTTTCGCCGCGCTATTTTAGCAACGCAGCAAGATGACTATCAGGAGGGGGGGTGGTATGTGCAGGCTTTTGCCACGGGGTTGAAAACCATTACCCCCCTGATCTCCCAGGATGTTTATTCGTCTAATATTCAGTCCTATATATTAGAGTCACTATTGACGCGTGACCCGGACACTCTGGAGTGGGTGGGTTTGATTGCTAAAAACTGGCAGATGCATGAGGATGGTTTAACGTTTACATTTAATCTGCGTGAAGATGTCAGTTTTTCAGATGGTACGCCGCTAGACGCTGAAGATGTGGCATTCAGTTATCAGTTTATTATGAATGAGCACATCGCGGCACCCCGCAGTCGGGCTTATTTTGAGAAAATTGAAAGTGTGACTGCTCTGGACAAATTCACGGTCGAATTCAAATACAAAGAACCTTATTTTAACGCACTGTCTTTAGCGGGTGGAATGTCGATACTGGCTAAACATTTTTATGAACCTTATTTGGAAAAAGCGGAGGAATTTAACCAGTCCAAGGGTTTGTTATTGGGTTCAGGGCCATATCGTTTGGCCGATCCCAAAGGTTGGACACCGGACCAGGGGTTGGTTGAGGTAGATCGGAATCCTCGCTATTGGGGAACAGTACAACCCTCGTTTGACCGGATTTTATGGAAAGTTATTGAAAACGACAGTGCTCGTTTGACGACTTTTCGTAATGGAGACATTGATGTTTACAATGCGAGACCCAGGGAATATCAAAATCTATTGAAAGACGATGATCTGATCAATCGTACCCAGCATTTTGAATACATGAGCCCTTCTGCGGGCTACAGTTATATTGGCTGGAATCAGAACCGGTCAGGAAAAGTAACACGTTTTGCAGATAAAAAAGTGCGTCAGGCAATGACTTATCTGACCGACAGACAACGCATTATCGATGAAATCATGTTGGGTTATGGTGAGATTGCGATCAGTCCCTTTAACCCCAGAAGCAAACAACATGATCCGGCACTCAGTCCCAGAAAATTTGATCTGAAAAAGGCGCAACAACTGTTGGCTGAAGCCGGTTATCAGGACACGAACGGTGACGGCATCATCGAAGATCAATCCGGTACGCCTTTTGAGTTTGAACTGGTGTATTTTCAAGGCAATGAAGATACAAAACGCATTATTCTATTTTTAAAGGATCTTTACGCGAGCGCAGGCATACTGATGAAACCAAAGGCTACGGAATGGTCAGTGATGCTGGATTTATTGGGCAAGCGGGATTTTGATGCGATTTCCCTGGGCTGGTCCAGTGGGATAGAAACCGATATTTACCAGATGTTTCACGGTAAGCAGGTCGATAATAATGGCGATAATTTCATTCATTATCAAAATCCGAAACTGGATGAATTAATTGATCAGGCGCGTGTCACTGTAGACGAAGAAAAACGTATGCCGTTATGGCAGCAGGCTGAGAATATTATGTTTCAGGATCAGCCCTATACTTTTTTGATGCGGCGTAAAACCATGGCCTTTATTGATAAACGTATGAAGAATGTCACCATTACCAAAATGGGTTTAAACAGTGCCTTGGTACCGGTTGAGTGGTATGTACCGAAAACACAACAAAAATATTCCCATTAAACCCAGGTTAGTCGTCTAGATGTCTACCTATATTATACGTCGGCTTTTGTTGATGATTCCCACCTTGTTGGGTATCACATTAGTCGTTTTTATTGTCATGGCCTCGGCCCCGGGGGGTATCAGCGCACAAAATCTGGTTGAAGGTCAGAACCTGGAACCGCAGGCCAAAAAGGCACTGGAAGATTATTATAATAAACTCTATGGTTTGGATTCCCCCGCGCCTGTTCAATATCTACGGTGGTTGAATAATGTCTCGCCTGTGGGTTTCACTTTCGATGAAGCAGGAGATTTGGATGGTTTCTCCCTGTTTAAGGGGTCCAATTTGGGCAAGAGTTTTCGCTACGGGCGGCCTGTTACGGATTTGATTGCCGAAAGAGTGCCCATTACCGCGCTGCTGAATATTATTTCCATACCCATTATTTACATTATTGCGGTTGCGATTGGTGTCCGTGCCGCGACCCAAAGAGGGCAGACTTTTGATGTAGGCTCCAGTGCCATGATGCTGGGTTTGTGGTCGATTCCAACCATGCTGACCGGTGTATTGCTGATTGGTTTTTTTGCGAGTGATCAGTATTGGCATTGGTTTCCTACGTCCGGGCTCAATGACAGAGTGGCCCTGGATATGGTGTTTTTGCCGCATTGGGGATCGTTGTCAGACATCCTCATTCTGATGCTTTCTGTTTTGTTTGCAACGGCATTCTTTATCTGGATGAGTCGCTGGAGTCAACCCTATGCACGGGCAGCCTGTTTTGCGGTTATTGGTTTGGTAGCCGGTTTTTTTATGGCGGATGCCCTGCCGGAAAAAGAGCAGGGACTGGTAACCTACCTGATGCTGATTTCTCTTGGTGCGGCGTTGTTTGGAGCCATCGCTTATGCGCAATATTCGGTGATGCGGATCTTTTTTATGGGGTTGGTCGGGTTAGGCATTGGTTTTATTGTCGCAGCTTATTTTCAGGAAGGGCCGTTTATCCGGGGGTTTTTACTGGATCGTGCATGGCATCTTGTCCTGCCCATTATTTGTTTAACCTATGGTGGTTTTGCTTTTTTATCAAAATTAACGCGCACTGCCCTGTTGGAGAATCTACTCTCTGATTATGCGCGAACCGCCAGAGCCAAAGGTGTCAGTGATAAGGATGTATTATGGCGACATGTTTTTCGTAACAGTTTGCTGCCCCTGATTACCGTTTCTGCCAGTTTGTTGCCAAGCCTGCTGGGCGGTTCGGTGATTGTTGAAAGTATTTTCAGTATCGACGGCATGGGTAAGCTGGCTGTTGAAGCGGTGAAAGGCCGGGATCGGGAGTTGGTATTGTCGATTACGCTGATCAGTGGTTTGTTAACGCTGTTAAGTTATCTGATTGCAGATCTTTGTTATGCGATTGCAGATCCGAGAGTGAGTTATGAATAGTGCCGATACGCCAAACGTCCGGCCTACAGAAGCGAGTTACGCCAAAAAAATTATTCGTGATGTGTTTTCCCATGTGGGTGCAAAACTGGGCTTGGCCTGGATTGCGGTTATTGCCTTTGTTGCTGTTTTTGCCCCGTTTTTAGCGAACTCGCATCCTTTATTGTTAAGCGTTAATGGTGAAGTCAGCAGCCCTGCGCTGCGTTTTTTAACGTCAGGGGATGTGACGGTGTTAGGTGTGTTTATGTGTGTTGTTGTGCTCTATTTTCTCCACTTATCCTTCACAAAAAATATCACGATTTTGGCGGTTGTTGGCGGTGGCATTGCATTATTGAGTGTTATTTTTGTTAACCCGCTTCAGCTGACGGTTTACGAGCAGTATCGTGTTAACGAAGCGGCTGAAAATTATGACTGGGTTATTCGTGCACCGATTCCTTATTCACCCAAAGATTATATCCGGGAGCAAGGCGACACCGGGCTGGAAGCTCCCTTAAGTGATGAACAGCGCACTCATCTTATGGGCACGGAAGAGAACGGGGCAGATGTGTTGAGCCGGATGATACATGCCTCACGTATCGCTTTGGCCATTGGCTTTATTGCGACGGGGATTGCGCTGTTTATTGGTGTTATTCTAGGTGGTTTAATGGGGTATTTTTCCGGTATTGTGGATATGGTTGGCATGCGTCTGGTGGAGATATTTGAAGCGGTACCCACCCTGTTTTTATTGCTAATTTTTGTTGCTTTTTTTGAGCGCAGTTTGTACGTGATGATGATCATCATTGGCATAACAGGCTGGCCAGGTTATGCAAGGTATGTGCGCGCTGAATTTTTGCGTTTACGGCAGCAGGAGTTTGTGCAGGCGGCCATTGTTTGTGGCTTGCCGCTACGCTCTGTTTTGTTTCGTCATATGCTGCCCAATGGCATGGCACCGATTTTAGTAGCAGCCAGTTTTGGTGTGGCTTCGGCCATTCTTGCAGAAGCGACGTTAAGCTTTCTGGGATTGGGACTGGTGGATAATCCGTCTTGGGGGCAAATGTTAAATCAGTCTGTACAATCTTCTACCTTTAATTGGTGGATGGCCGCTTTTCCGGGTGGCGCGATATTTTTAACGGTATTTGCCTATAACCTGATCGGCGAATCGATGCGCGATGCGATTGATCCTCATCTGAAAAGCAAGTCCTGAATCCAGCGCTGAATAATGTTATTAACCGTCAAAAATTTAAAAACGTATTTACGTTCCGGTGAGGAAGTGGTTCGGGCCGTTGATGGTATTTCATTTAACATCAAAAAAGGTGAGACGTTTTGTCTGGTCGGGGAATCCGGCAGTGGTAAATCGATTACCGCACTCTCAATCATTCAACTTATTCCCAAAGAAATCTGTCAGCATCCAGCGGGACAGATTTGGTTTGATTACCGGCATCACGATGGCACACAGGAACCGGTCAATATGCTGGACCTAGCCGAGCATCCTCAACGTGATATTCGTGGAGCCCGTATTGCGATGATTTTCCAGGAGCCCATGACGTCACTGAACCCTGTTCACACGATAGGGGATCAGATCATTGAAGCATTACAGCTGCACCGACCAGAACTGGATGACGATAGTGCGAGACAACGCGCTATTGACGCTTTGGCGCAAGTACAAATTCCAGACCCGGAGCAGCGTGTTGATGAATATCCTCATCGTTTGTCCGGCGGGCAGCGTCAACGGGTGATGATTGCCATGGCAATGGCTTGTGAACCTGACTTGTTGATTGCTGATGAACCAACAACGGCGCTGGATGTCACCGTGCAAGCAGAAATTTTACGCTTGATGAAAGATCTTCAGGAACGTAAAGGTATGGGAATTTTGTTTATTACCCATGACTTTGGTGTTGTTGCGAAAATGGCGCACAAAGTGGCCGTGATGCGTCATGGACTGATTGTTGAAGCAGGCAGTTTGCAGCAGGTTTTAAAACAACCTAAACATGATTATACCAAAGAACTGCTGGCAGCTTTACCCGAGAACATGATTCGTGCGCGTACCGAGGGTGACGGAAAGGGCGGTCAATATACGCGCGCGGTTGTAGAGGACAAACCCGTACTCGTCGTGAAAGGCTTAAAGGTTCATTTTCCCGTTAAAAAGGGCGTGTGGGCACGGACAGCAAGTTATATAAAAGCGGTCGATGATATTGATTTAACTATCAACGATGGTGAAATTGTTGCGCTAGTAGGAGAGTCCGGTTGCGGTAAAACAACGTTGGGCCGGACATTATTGCGTTTAATCGAACCGACAGCGGGGGAGATTTTTTTTACGGGGACGAATATTGTGCCGTTAAAACGCCGTGAAATGCAGCCGTTTCGCACGCAAATGCAAATGATTTTTCAAGACCCCATGTCATCATTAAATCCCCGGTTGAACATTGCGACAACCCTGACGGAACCGATGGCAGTACATGGCATTGGTTCAAACCAGGAAGAACGTCTTGATCTGGCGCGACAGATGTTACTGCGTGTACAGCTGTCTGACGCGC
>QIGJ01000059.1 GCA_003229995.1 Gammaproteobacteria bacterium
CCACCAATAATGGTAATCACCAAAATCAAAATACCGGCAATGGCATCACCACGCACAAATTTACCGGCACCATCCATGGAACCGTAAAAATCCGATTCACGCGAAACTTCTTCGCGCCGTGCCTTTGCTTCCTCCTGATTAATCAATCCTGCATTCAAATCCGCATCAATGGCCATTTGTTTGCCGGGCATGGAGTCCAAAGTAAACCGGGCACTTACCTCTGCAACGCGTGTAGCACCCTTGGTGACCACCACAAAATTGATAATCACCAGAATCAGAAAAATCACCAGACCCACCGCCGTATTGCCACCCACCACAAATTCGCCAAATGCCTTGATCACCTGTCCGGCCGCATCGGTGCCCGTATGACCTTCCAGCAAAACAATACGGGTAGAGGCAATGTTCAGTGCAAGGCGTAACAATGTGGCCACTAAAATAACCGTGGGAAAAACTTCAAAATCCAGCGGTCGTTTCACATAAACCGCAGCCAGCAAAATCACCAATGCCAATGAAATGTTGAAGGTAAAAAAGATATCCAATAAAAACGGCGGCAGTGGTATCACCATCATACCCAGCATCATCATCAACAGAATGGGCGCGCCCAGACCGGAGCGAAGC
The DNA here is from genome assembly GCA_003229995.1 of Gammaproteobacteria bacterium. Taxonomy (GTDB): domain Bacteria; phylum Pseudomonadota; class Gammaproteobacteria; order SZUA-152; family SZUA-152; genus SZUA-152. The sequence continues at coordinate 619 of QIGJ01000059.1, forward strand.
AAGCGTTTCCCAAAGGCGGTCAATTCAGTAATATTCATCACTCAATATCTCGTTTAAGATCATCAGGAATGGGCATATCGGTATTAAATTCCGGAGCAACACCCCCATTAAATTCGTACTGTCGCAGTTGGTAGACATAAGCCAGTACCTGGGCGACGGCCAGAAACAGACCGGCGGGAATTTCTTCATTCAGTTCACTGTTGTAATACAAGGAACGTGCCAGTGATGGTGCAGAAAGCAGCGGCACATCATTGGCCACAGCAATACGACGAATGTGCCCGGCTATTTCATCAGCACCCAGCGCCACCACAATCGGTGCGCCCATGTTATTCTGGTCATAACGCAAGGCCACCGCGAAATGCGTCGGGTTGGTAATCACTACATCCGCTTTGGGAACTTCTTCCATCATGCGGCGCTGGGATATTTCCTGCTGCGTCTGCCTTATTTTACTCTTGACTTCCGGATTGCCATCCGTTTCCTTGCGCTCGTCTTTCACTTCCTGCAAGGTCATTTTTTGCTTACGATTGTGATCCCACATTTGAAAAGGGGTATCCACCAACACCACAAAAAACAACGCACTGCTTAACAAAATAAACATCCACATCAATTCTTCGCCCATGCGGAGAATTCCCTGCGTCAGGCTTTCATTACCCAGACTCACAAAACCTTCAATATTATTTTTCAGCAGAAAATAAGCGACAGCACCCACCAGAAGAAATTTTGCCAGTGCCTTGGCAAGCTCCATTAAACCTTTTAGAGAAAACACCCGACCAAGACCTTTAATGGGGTCCATTTTTTTAAGCTCAGGCTGCAAGGGTTTTACACTGAAGGTCCAGCCACCCAAAGCCATGGGAGCGACAATGGCAACAACCACCAACAATATAAACAGAGGCATCACTGCAAAAAGTGAAAATTTCAATGTTTCAAATAACAAACCAGGATAAGAACCAAGATCAAAAATTTGCGCACGCTCAATACTCAAATGCATACGCAAAACCTGCATAAGATCCTGAACCAAAGCACCGCCTAAAAAAATAAAACCTACACCAGACACCAGCATCATCACCAGCGTGGTCAATTCTTTCGAACGGACAACCTCGCCTTTATCACGCGATTTCTTTTTGCGTTTTTCCGTCGCCTCTTCAGTGCGTTCCTGACCTGTTTCACTTTCAGCCATGGTACATCACCCTTTAAAACCCTCCGGCCAGACCGCGCATCAATGCAAAGGCATTGGCGACCTGTAATTTTATTTGTGGAAGGATTGCCGTCAGCGTGGCCAGCATAATGAAAAACCCCGCCACCATGATGACCGGAAAACCGATGGAAAAAATATTAAACTGAGGTGCCGCACGGGTGACGATACCGAAAGCCAAATTAATCAGTAACAATGAGGCAATCGCCGGCAGCGCAATTTGTACGGCACCGGCATACATATTCCCTCCCCAATTCACCAATGCCCACAAACCGGCATTACTCAACCCGTTAACACCAATAGGTAAGGTGTGAAAACTTTCGGCCATCACGCTGATAAATGTCAGATGGCCATCCAGGGCAAGAAACACCAGGGTAAGAACGATGACATAAAACTGACTCACCACCGGCACTTGCGTGCCGGATGAAGGATCAACCATGGAAGCAAAACCCAAGCCCATCTGAAAAGCAATAATCTGCCCTCCGACAATAAACATGGCAAAAACCAGTTGTAATGCCAAGCCCATTGCACCACCGATTAATATCTGATTTATCACGATTAACACCGCTTCGCCGCTCAAAGGATCCACGACAGGGACCGGGGGCGATATCGGTGCAATAATCAGGGTAAAGACAACCGCAAATATCACTTTCATTGAGGCTGGTACGGTACGTGCGCCAAAAACAGGCGCCGCTGCGACCAATGCGGCAATCCTGAACAATGGCCAGATAAATGAACCGACCCATGACATGATTTCCGCACTGCTCAGAGTCATCATGTCATGTCATTCCTGTTAACCGATAATCATCGGGATATCAGTAATCAGACGTTTCGTGAATGTCATCAACAACTGTAATAACCAGGCACCAGCGACCATCAGAGTTATAAATGTCACCGCCAGTTTTGGAATAAAGCTCAGGGTCTGTTCATTCAATTGTGTAGCGGCCTGAAACATACTCACCAACAAACCCACAGCCAATGCTGGCAGAAGAATGACGCCGGTTAGCAACAACACCAGTTCCAGTGCCTGATTGGCAATTGTCATGACCATTTCCGGGCTCATTTTTCTGACCTGTTACGCATTGGCATTACTGTCATCAAACATAAAAACTGGATGCCAGAGTACCCATTATCATGGCCCAGCCATCCACCAGAACAAACAACATAATTTTGAAAGGTAACGAAATAATCATCGGCGACAACATCATCATACCCATGGCCATCAACACACTGGCTACCACTAAATCAATAATTAAAAAAGGAATGAAAATCAGGAAACCAATTTGATACGCCGTTTTTAATTCACTGGTAATAAACGCTGGCATTAATAACGAAAAAGGAATGTCTGAAAAATCATTGATTTCACCCGCTTCTGAAATTTCCGCAAACAGGGTTAAGTCTTTTTCCCGTGTTTGTGCCAGCATAAATTCCTTAAACGGTGAACTAGCCAGCTCAAAAGCCTGTTTGGCAGGGATTTTCTCATCCAGATAAGGACTCACTGCATCCTCATACACTTTGGTGAAAACCGGCGACATAATAAAAAACGTCAAAAACAGTGCAAGACCAATGAGAATTTGTCCCGATGGAGCCTGTGGCATACCCACTGCCTGACGCACAATCGCCAGTACAATCACAATACGGGTAAATGATGTCAGCATAATCAACGCAGCAGGCAACAAACTGAATACTGTCATCAATGCCAACACTTGCAAGCCAACGGTATAGGTCTGACCACCGTCTTTTTCGGTGGTTACCGACAATACCGAGAGACCAGGATCAGCAGACTGGGCAACCAGTGGAAACAAAAACCCGGCAACAAGTAATAATAGATAAACTGTCGATGATTTTTTATTGGAAAAAAAAGCAGACATGATTATTTTTCTTCCCCATTATTATCACCCTTACGATTAAGAATGGCGGATTGCAGACGTGAAGAAAAATGCGTTGCATTTTCTGGTTTTTCCTCAACCAATACCGGTTTATCCAATACATGCAGGGTTTGCACACGCCCTGGGGAAACACCAATCACCAACTGCTGATCACCCACTTGCAGTAATACCGCACGCTCCCGCGTACCCAATGAAATACCACCGATAATTTTCATTCGGCCCTGTGCGCCAACATGAATATTCCCAAAACGTTTAAATGCCCATGCTGCCGCACCAATCACCAAAAGCACGACTAATAACCCCAACGTGGTTTGAATCAGATTACCGGCCATATTGGGATCTGATAAATCACGACTGGCCAAAGTTCTTGTGTTTTCAAACTGTTTTTCAGACTTTGTGGCAGTGGTTTCTGCAACAGGGTTTTCAAGCGCAAGCACATTGACAGAAAATAATATTGCACTTGTCAATAATACAATGACTGTTGCACTTATTCCGGGAAGTCTGTGCATCAACTCATTCATCTCACTTCACTTAAGCTTCTGAATGCGTTCGGCGGCACTGATCACATCGGTCAAACGAATACCGTATTTTTCATTCACCACCACAACTTCACCATGCGCAATCAATGTACCATTCACCAATACATCCAACGGTTCTCCCGCCAGCCTGTCCAACTCAACCACAGAGCCCTGATTCAATTTCAACAAATTGCGAATACTGATTTTTGAAGCGCCTATTTCCATGGAAATATTGACCGGAATATCGAGAATGACATCAAGACTGGCATCCCCCATACAGATTCCGCCAACCTCTGCTTCCAGGTTTTGCATAGGAGCCTGTTCAACCCCGGCAGCAGCAACCTCCTGCGTTGCTTGTTCTTCCATGGCGGCACCCCAATCTGCATCGCCACCCTCTGTTGGCGCTTCAGTCGTCGTAGTTTCTGCCTCACTCTGTTCATTCATTGCGGCAGCCCAGTCATCACCCGTGTCACCACCCGTCTCTGTACCCGTCGCATCAGTCATGGGTCACCTCTTGCATCATTTGATGGGGTTCTGTAGTCGGAAAACTCACTTGTTCCACAATTTTTACCGCCATGCTGCCGCGCGAAACACCGTATTTACCACGAAATACCGGCACGCCTTCAGCATTCATCGTCGCTAGATCCGGAACATCCATAGGAATCACGTCACCCGGTTTCATTTCCATAATGTCGCGCAAACTGATTTCTGTTTCCGCCAACGTGCAAGAAAGCGTCACCGTGGATGTTTTTATCTCTTCGCGTAATGAATCAGCCCAACGATCATCGGTATCATCACGATCACTTTGCACACCGGCATCCAGCAATTCACGAATCGGCTCTAACATGGAGTAGGGCAAAGTAATGTGGAAATCACCACCACCCCCTTCTATTTCAACATGAAAAGTATTGACCACCACCACTTCACTGGGACTGACAATGTTGGCAAACTGTGGATTGACTTCCGAGTTTTGTTTGACAAAATCCAGTTTCATTACCGGTGCCCAGGCTTCCTTGAGATCAATAAACACCTGCTCAAGAATCATTTCAACCACGCGCAACTCCGTTGGCGTAAACTCACGTCCTTCAATTTTTGCGTGATACCTGCCATCACCACCAAAATAGTTATCCACAATCATAAAGACCAACCTGGGGTCTAACACAAACAAGGCTGTCCCGCGTAATGGTTTAATACGCACCATATTCAAACTGGTGGGTACAAACAAACTGTGTATATATTCTGAAAATTTCAGCATTTGCACACCGCCCACTGATATTTCTGCACTACGCCGCAACATGTTAAAAATACTGATGCGAAATAAACGGGCATAACGTTCGTTAACCATTTCAAGCGTCGGCATTCGCCCACGGACAATACGATCCTGTGTGGTGAAGTCATAGTTACGTGCCTCACCATCGGCAAACTCTTCATCATCCGTTTCGATATCGTTGCTGGAAACCCCATGTAATAAAGCATCGATTTCGTCTTGTGATAAAAGATCATTAACTGCCATTTTTTAGTACCGTTTTATTACTGGAATTAATTGCCGGAATTACAATGTGTTTATCCATATGTTCAACATTACTGCATCACGAAACTGGTGAAATAAACGGCCTCTATGCCTGGGTCACCGGTTTCTTCTTCGAGAATCTGTTGCACCACTTCTAACGCTTCTTCACGCAATGACTCTTTTCCTTCCAGCGTACTCACGCCGTCATAAGACTGGCTACTAAAGAGCAACATCAAATTATTGCGAATCACCGGCATGTGTAATGTTATTTGGTCAGACATCAGTGGATCACGGGTCATAACTTCCACCGTCACCTGCAGAAAACGCGCTTTACCCTGACTGGCAAAATTCACCACAAAGGCAGGATCTATTGGCAGATAGATGGCAGGCAGGATTTCACCTCCGCTTTCTTCGTCACCCTCTGCCTCATGATCTTCTGCGGCAATATCCGCAGCATGACCACCTCCACCTGAGAGAACTCCCGCAAAAAACAGTGTGCCCACCACCAAAACAATGACCGTCATTAATGGCAAAACCCCGAACAAAAGAATTTTCGTGACCAAAGAGCCTTTGGGCTTTTTATCATCACTGTCTTTTTCGTTGTTTTTATCATCTGCCATGGAATTTCCTTTCTCGGTTTGTCGTGCGCAATCGACACCTACGATCAGCTAAAGCAAATGCTGTGCCAGTAGCGCCATAAACCCACTACCGTTATTAATCAATGAGTTACACTCTTCAGCCACCGGGTCGTCAGAAATTTGACTGCTTATTGTCACCCCTTCAGCCAGAATTACGGCGGTCGCGGCCAGCACGCTGGACACGTACTGACGCTCGGGTAAAATGCATGCTCTCAATAAAGACTCAACAAACCCGGAACACCACCGTATGGAATTTTAAGCTGATGACATTTTTTAAAGCCTTTTTTTTCGGCAGCTTGCTGCTCGTATACTCACTGCCTGCACTGGCATTTGATTATTTACAACCCCTGCCGGAGCAACCACCAATCCCCGCCGACAATCCACAAAACAGCCAGAAAATTGCCTTGGGTAAGCGCCTGTTTTTTGATACACGACTGCTGGGGGCCGACAGCAAAATTTCCTGCAACAGTTGCCATAACTTGGAGGAAGGAGGTGATGACAACCAAGCGCTGTCTCTCGGACAGGAGGGTAAAACCAGCCAACGCTCCGCCCCCAGTCTGTGGAATATCGGTTTTCAAACCGTGCTGTACTGGGATGGGCGCGCCATTAGCCTGGAAACACAAACACTGGATCATTTACGTGACCGGGTGATCAGCCGTTGGCCGCACATCGGTGCTCTGGTCGATCATCTGAATCAGTCAGCAAGTTACCAGCGTGCCTTTCGTAGCGTCTTTCCTGATGATAAAAACACCTTCAATGGCATTAGTGGCGTGAACATCGCCCGAGCAATCAGCAGTTTTGAACGCAGTCTGTTGGCACACAACAGCCCCTTTGACCGCTATATTGCCGGTGACCAATCAGCACTGTCTGCCAGCGCACAACGGGGCATTCAAGCCTTTAATGATGCGGGTTGTCTTGCCTGTCATTTTGGTGCTAACTTTGCCGGGCCAGCACCGGGACCTGCACTGAAAATGGGGGATGGATTTTATGAACTGTTCCCCAACAATCTGGGCTCCGATTATGAACAGCAATATGGATTAGTCAAAGACCTGGGACGGTTTGAATTCACAGGTAACCCGAACGAACGTTTCATGTGGCGTGTGCCACCGCTACGGGGTATCGCCTTGACGGCACCCTACTTCCACAACGGCTCGGTGGCCACATTGGAAGAAGCAATCCGAGTGATGGGTAAAGTTCAGTTCAATAAAAATCTTTCGGCAGAAACCGTGCGTGACATCAGCGCCTTTTTACATAGCCTGACGGGGGAATTGGAGCCAACGGAGCTCCATGATAGCGCATTGTTTGATAATTTGATTTTAGTTCCTCGTAACGAGTCGTTATATAAAAAATTGTATCAAAACTATGGGAATTAATATGACTGAAGATAAGAGTCATTACTCCTGCACTTTTGCTCGGCAACTGCTCCTGCGTTGCTCTACCTTCTGCATCCATGCAGTAACTTTGTTATTCGACCACAAACATTTTATCCAGGTTTGAAATTGCGAGAATTTTTCTGATTTCTGTATTGCAGTTTTTCAAACAAATATT
>QIGJ01000204.1 GCA_003229995.1 Gammaproteobacteria bacterium
TAGCTCAGCTGGTTAGAGCACATCACTCATAATGATGGGGTCCCCTGTTCGAATCAGGGCATAGCCACCATATTCACAGTCGTTCTGCGCGAGTGGTGCAAAAATGGTTTCTCTCGCGACGACGTTCATTCTTGAACAGGCTCTTAGTGTTGGCCGGTTGGCCGCTGAATTTTGCTTGAAACAATCAGAACGAATAAATACGAACCCAATCAGAGCGCCATTGGTATAAGTTATTCAATTTCCATTCCTTAATGCCAGTAGATTTCATCCTCACCAGCCACCAATGAGCGAATGTTACTCTTCAGGTGTTCCAGCATATTTCGTACACGTTCATCATAATTGTGAAGTGCATAATGATTATCGCCATCGCGTCGTTTGTAGGCCAGCAAGTCGAGCTGCAAAACATCATAGATCGCCGTCCACTCGCCAGCAACACGTACCGATAAGTGTGGATTGATGATGTACTGGCCATGTTTGATGCGAAAAAAAAGTTTGCGATTGTAAGGGCCGTCACGATGGATTTCATTTTTTGACAGGATACTGGAGATGTAGGCACGTTTTTTGCGTCGCGCAGGTATGACTGAGTCGGGAAAGGCTTGCAACGCGTCGACAAAGTCTTTGGTACTGAATGCGCCGCGCGTGGTGATGTAATTGGTTGAGAGTGTTTCATAAAACATGCTGATCATCAGGTTAAGCATCAGAAATTCCATCAGGCGGTTGTCTAGTTTAAGTAACTTGTCTTCGGCCTGAATGCTCATGCTGGCGGGCTCTAATGCGTTATAAATCCGTCCGAGTTTTTTTGTTGCAAATTTGTTATCGTGGCATGCTTGTTCCAGAGCGATCTGAAATCCATTAAGTCCGCTGTTGTTGAGTAGTTCAGTATCGGCACCAAGATCGGTCAGGTGCTGGGTCAGTTCAGCGTTACCCAGGCGGGCAGCAATCATGAGGGGGGTCTGATTGAACTGATTGCGAAAATCAGCACCGTAGCGATCCACCTGACGCAGTACCGCCGTGGGATTTTTTGCACCGTAAGGCATGTAATATTTCTGGTTGAGGGTGTCGAGCCCTTTTTTCAGGTTTTTTGCGGGCGCGAACCCTACTTCGAGCAGGTCATTCATCAATACCTGATCCCGATAGACCAGAGCATATTCGTAGAGCGCCAGTTTCGCTTTTTTGTTGCCCTCGACAATCGCCTTGTCGCGTAGCACGGTTACCGTATCGCCCGCCAGTACGTCCCATTCCACCTTTTTCTGTTTGAGAATCTGACTGCGAATCTGGTCGGCTTGCTCTGTTTTGCCTTGGAGCTCAAGCTTATGGGCCTCGTGCTGCCACTCCTGAAAACTCGAATCCTGTTCTGCCAGTTCCAAAGTATCCTGAGCATTCCTCAATCCGAGCAGGTCCAGTAGTCGTTGTTTGGGGGCGGATTCGACGATATAGAGGTTCTTTACCGCGCGGGTCATGGCAACATAGAGAGAGTTAACGTGAAACTTATAAACCTCCAGTGATTTATCACTTTTGTCTTTGACGCGACCATAGGTTAGGTCAGCCTCAACCATGGCATGATCCACCCCTTTGGTGATCTCCTGAAAACGCTGTTCCTCGGCCGAAATGAAGTTGAGCAGAATAACGTTTTCGTACTCCAGACCTTTCGCCTCCTGCACCGAAAAGACCAAGGGTGTCTGAAAGAAACGTTTTGCTTCAGCTTTGCGCTCCGGTTGCATGACGACAATGGCAAAACGGGTGGAGTGGCAGGTTTTTCGATCCAGCTCTCGTTTAAGGTTTTCACTGTCACGCAACAAGTACACCTGCCCCTGATTGTGGCCGTTGCTCTCGACCAGGTAGTTGCTCTCTTTGTCGATGGAGCCAAAGCGGGCATTTTTAACTTTAAGCAACCGGTTGGCGATCTCGGTCACCTGGGGAGAATTGCGGTAGTTGGTATTGAGAATACGGATCAGTTCGCCCGGCGGTGCTGTGGTCTCGTTCTCTTGATCAGCATGGCGATGAAAAAAACTCTTGACCTTCGACCACGAAAAGAAGTTGGGATGAACAATCTGATTGGAGTCACCACAGATAACAAAGTCATTTGGGTTGCGCAATGCTTTCAGGATGAGTGAGAGCTGGATGTTAGTGATGTCCTGCACCTCGTCGATCACCACAAAATCGTAGCGTGGCTCTAGGCGGGCGAGGTATTCGAAGCTAATAATATTTGCATCGTAGAGCTGCTCGTCGCGCAGAAATGCCAAATATTTCTCAAAAATCGCGTAGACCTGCTCGCGCTCCTGTGGGGTAAATATTGACTGTTTGATCCCTAATGACAGATAGGTTTCACGGTCCATCCAGGCCGTGTCGGTGATGGAACCGGTGAGCACCCCCTTAAATTCTTCAAAGAGTTTGTAGGTATCACTGACGCCACTGGCCTGACGGCGTCGGCTAAACCAACGATTGAAATCAGCGAATGTGATCTCTTTTCCCGCAGGGACATGAATGCTCTCAAGAAATTCCTGAAAAGAGAGAAAGTCGACCTGTTGATCTTCATTTTCATAGTTATGCGCGTAATAAAGGTCACGTGAATTTTTGACCAGATAGGATGACTGGGTCACATAGAGCACATCACCCACCGCCTCTTTCATTTTTTCCAGCGTCAGGGCGGTTTTGCCACTGCCAGCGGAGCCGATAACAATGAGCGGTGGCTGTAACGCATAAACTGATTGCTGCGAACTATCGAAAGAGATGACTTTGTCAAGCAGATTAAAACGTTTCGCCTGTGGATTGAGAAAGACCAGAGACTCTTCGGGCACCTCTTGCAGTGCTGTTACGAGGGGGATTTTGGCCTCATCAATGGTGACGCCCCGGCTGAGAAAACGTGACTTCTCATAAGCGTGATGTTCAATGCATTCGAGGATCAGCGCGTAGGCTTGATCCTGATAACGGTAGATAGCGAAAAGTAGGCGATTACTGCTGTCGAGTTTTGCCCGGTAGAGGTTTTCACCGACTTTTTTTACCTCCGCCGAGCGAAAATCGTCGGCTTCGAGGAATTTTTTTAACTTGGAAAATGAAGGGATTTTGTGGCTATCCAACTCATTGTATAGAAGTATTTGCATGATTATTTGAAGACAGAGTGAATAGTCCAGCTATCCTGCTGGAGGATTAAAAGGCGACATACTATCATCTATTTATTGCTCATCGTGAATAGGTTTTTGCGAGAATGAGGCCTTTCCACATTAAATGCACCGTGCCCATTCCTTAAATAACACCAATTTTAAAAATACCATTTATCGAGTAACCAAAATACAAAACGATCTTTGCGATTTAATAAACAGCCTCACAACAAGCTGACGGGGTATTGGGATATTAACGTCACACCGGCCTGCGCCAGAATGACGGTATTCGCAGCAAGCTGCGGGGAATTGACCCCATAGAGATTAAAATCCCTGCACAGAATCCATGATGTTCGGCAGCCACAGTGTGATTTGCGGGAACAGCATGACCATCAACAACGCCAGCAGCTGAATGCCCACGAAGGGCAGGATGCCACGATAGATCTGTGGCATGCGGATTTCTGGCGGGGCAGCGGCTTTGAGATAAAACAGCGAAAAGCCGAAGGGTGGGGTTAAAAAAGAGGTTTGCAGGTTGAGGGCAATTAACACCGCGAACCACAACATGTCGATACCCATAAATGCGGCGATGGGTGCGAGAATGGGCACGACAATAAAGGTGATTTCGATGAAGTCGAGAAAGAAGCCCAGTATGAAAATCACCAGCATACTCACCAGCAGGAAACCCCATGGGCCGCCGGGCAGGCCGGTCATCAATTCCTTCACCAAATCATCACCGCCCATGCCACGGAATACCAGACCAAAAGCAGTGGCACCGATCAAAATCATGAACACCATGGACGTCATGCGGGTGGTGGAACGCATGGCTTCGCGCAAATTGCCGAGGTTGAGGCGTTTGCGAATGGCGGCCAGCAACAGCGCACCCAGTGCGCCCACGGCGGCAGATTCAGTGGGTGATGCCACACCAAAGAAAATAGAACCCAGTACGGCGAACACCAGAAACAATGGCGGGACCAGACTTTTGAACACCTGTGGCCACAGCGGGCCAGCGTTATCATCCACGGGCAGGGCGGGTGCCTCGTTCGGCCTGAATTTGGCGCGCACCAGCACGTAGATAATAAACAGGGCAATAAGCACCAGCCCGGGTGTTACTGCCGCCATGAACAGTTGGCCCACCGGCACGCCGATCACATCACCCAGCAGCACCAGAATAATACTGGGTGGAATGATCTGTCCCAAGGTACCCGAGGCAGCAATGGTGCCGGTGGCCAGTTCGGGCTTGTAGCCGTGGCGCAACATCACCGGCAGGGCGATTACCGCCATGGTCACTACTGTCGCGCCTACCACGCCGGTGGTGGCAGCCAGTAACGCACCGACCAATACGATGGACACACCCATGCCGCCGCGCAGGCGGCCAAACAGACGCGCCATGGTTTCCAACAGTTCTTCGGCGATACCGGATTTTTCCAGCACGATACCCATAAACACAAATAACGGCACGGCAATGAGCGTAAAGCTGGTCATCACTCCCCAGATGCGTAGCGGTAACAGGGCGAAAAAATCCAGCCCCAGCGCGATGCCGCCAAACAGTAAGGCCACGGCACCCAGAGTAAACGCCACCGGGTAACCGATGAGCAGCAGGGCGATTGCGGCCGCCAGCATGACGAGCGCCCAGATTTCCATTAATCCTGTGTTCCTTTGTGATGAGTCTGTGGGGAGATATGGATGTCGTTATTGTCCACCAGAATTTGTACGCTGCGCAGCATGTGTGCCAGACCTTGTAACAGCAGCAGTGCAAAGCCCACGGGAATGGCGGCTTTGAGCAGGAATCGATATGGCAGTCCACCGGGGTCCGGCGATCCTTCACCGACGGTAAAAGAGCTGGTCACAAAAGGCAGGGAGCTGATAATAATCAACAGGCAAAACGGCAATAGAAAAAACAGTCCACCGAACAAGTCCACCCAGGCGCGGCGGCGGCTGTTCATGTGGCGGCTGTGGTAGAAGATATCCACCCGTACATGGCCATTATGTTTGAAAGTATAGCCCGCACCGAACAGGAAAATCAGTGCGAACAGATGCCACTCCAGTTCTTGCAGGCCCACAGAGCCTGCCTGGAACAGGTAGCGCATGGTCACATCGAAACCGATGATCAATGTCATGCCCAGTACCAGCCATGCGGTGGCACGGCCACTCCATTCAGAAATGATTTCGATGCGGGAAATAAGGTGATTAAGCAGTGGCAAGGTATGTTTCCGGGTATTTAAAATGTCAGCCTTCTAAAGGCAGGCGTGATTCTAATGGTCTGGCGAGCGTAAACCAACCATCTTTTTTGCCAGGGGCGTCGAAAATGTGGTGATTACGGCGCTAAAGAAACGTGGTTTCCTCGCCGATGGACACATCGACGATGCGCAGACCGGTGACACCGGATTGTTTATATCTGTAGCGTTTGGGATTTTGGCATTCATAGTACGCCCTCTTTATTCCATGGCTGCGTTGAAATGAACAGGATGCACACTGAACACCTAAATCCCAAATGCCATGGGTATAGACAAAAATTGCGCACATACTATGGAGACTGCAATGAAACGATTGATGACTGCCACAGCGCTGACTGTTGCCGCTGTACTGATTCCCTTATTAGCCCAGGCTACCCCGTTATATCATCCGCCGGGAGCTAACCTGACTTACGGTGCGGTGAGCAATGGCCAATCCATTATGTCGGATATCACCAATCCTGCTGCCGGTGCAGCGGTGTTACAGCAGAATGGTAATCAATACCGGTTCGGGATTTTGAGTTCAGTGGGTGTCGGTTTTGAGTTCGGTGAGGTGGACAACCTGTATTCGCGAATTGATGCAGAATCGCAGGCGTTTCAAAATATCCAGACGGTTACATCTGTTGCTGACATTGATGCCCGTCTGGTTAGCCTCAATGCCTTGTTGGTGGATGTTGAGGCCAATGGTTACGCCAAAGTTTTTTTTAGCAGTCACCTGCCGGTCATGCCGTTGGTTGTTGCGCATAAAGCC
>QIGJ01000004.1 GCA_003229995.1 Gammaproteobacteria bacterium
TAATACTTTCCTGGTGTCGTTGCGGTTTTTCCGGATCAAAGTGAGTGAAAAGTAATTAATGCATTGTATTGCATCGTTATTTCGGTTTTCACGCTAGAATGGCTGTTTTACTCTTTTGATCGGTTTAACGAGGATTTGGCTGATGTGCGGTATTTGCGGTGAATTACGGTTTGATGGTCATGCTCCCGAGACAACAACGCTGACGCGCATGAATCAAAAATTAGCGCGTCGCGGGCCGGATGACGAAGGGCTGACTATTTCCGGGCCGCTGGGTTTTGGTCACCGGCGTTTGTCGGTTATTGATCTTTCGGATCGTTCACGCCAACCGATGATCGACGAAGAGCTGGGTCTGTCGCTGGTATTCAATGGTGCCATTTACAATTATCAGGCGTTGCGTGCGGAATTAATGGATGCCGGTTATCGGTTTTTCTCTGAAGGTGATACCGAAGTCATTATCAAAGCCTTTCATTGCTGGGGCGAGCGTTGTGTAGAACGTTTGCACGGTATGTTCGCTTTTGCCATCTGGAGTGAAAAACAGCAACGCCTGTTTTTGGCGCGGGATCGGTTGGGCATTAAGCCTCTGTATTTTTCAAAAACAAAACACACCTTTCGTTTTGCCTCCAACTTGCAAGCCTTGCTGGCAGCCGGTGATGTGAATACCGATATTGATCCCGTGGGCCTACATCATCAATTGACCCTGCATGCAGTGATTCCTGCACCGCATACGATTTTAAAAGGTGTGAGCAAACTGGCACCGGGGCACACGATGATGGTGGGGCATGATGCACACACGGAACAGAAAAAATACTGGCATCTTTCGGCAACACGCCCGTCCGAACCCAAACATGAAAATGAATGGACACAACTGATTCACGATGCGTTGCGTAAAGCGGTGGAACGCCGTCTATCAGTGGCTGATGTACCGGTAGGTGTGCTGCTCTCCGGTGGATTAGATTCCAGCCTGCTGGTAGGGTTGTTGGCGGAAGCAGGCGTGAATGATTTACGCACCTTTTCCATTGGTTTTGAAGACATTGCTGATGAAGCAGGCAGTGAGTTTGAGTATTCTGATGCGGTGGTGAAGCGCTTTAATACACATCACCAAAAAATTCATATTCGTAATACTGAAGTTTTACCACAGCTGCCTGATGCTGTGCGTAATATGGCCGAGCCCATGGTAGGGCAGGACGCAGTCGCATTTTATTTGCTGGCCGAACAGGTGGCCAAAGAGGTAAAAGTGGTACAAAGTGGTCAGGGTGCAGATGAAGTGTTCGGTGGTTATTTCTGGTATCCACAAATGGATGCGGACAGTGGCACAGACCTGGAACGGTTTCGCCGTCATTATTTCGATTGCCGTCACAGTGAATTCCGGAATTCAGTCACTGAGACTTATGTCAGCGAAGACTTTACTTCGATGCTAGTGGAAAAACATTTGGGGCAGGGTGACGCTGACAGTTTCCTCGACCGTGTGCTACGTTTTGATATTACCACGCTGATTGTTGACGACCCGGTGAAGCGGGTGGATAACATGACCATGGCCTGGGGGCTGGAAGCGCGGGTGCCATTTTTGGATCATGAGCTGGTGGAACTGGCGATGTGCATGCCACCGGAGTTAAAGATGAAATCCGGAGGCAAGCACATCCTGAGAAATATTGCCCGTGGCCTGATTCCGGATTCAGTCATTGATCGTCCCAAGGGTTATTTCCCGATGCCAGCGTTGAAATATGTGCGTGGGGATTTCCTCGATTTTATGTCCGGCATACTCAATTCCGAAGCTTGTCGCCAGCGTGGGGTATTCAACCGCCGCTATGTTGACCGGTTGCTTGCTGAGCCGGATAAACACTTCACTAAATTGCAGGGCAGCAAACTCTGGCATATGGCCCTGTTGGAATTGTGGTTGCAATTGAACGTCGATGACAGTTAAGAGACGTGCACGTTCTGAATTGAACCGTTACCCCTTTTCTTCCTTTACAGAGGGGTGATAACCAAATTGTGCTTCTTTGTCGTACAGGCATGTCCAGTCTCTATAACGAATTGATGATCCTCGTACACACATACGAAACACCATCCGGCCAGCCCGGTCCATCCATCCGTCCTTGCGCTCAATACACTGTAAGAGATTCTTCAACTCAGTTTTGGTGACGGATACACATCCACAGAATACGCCATGGCCGGTGGTGACGCGGGTAATGGGCAGTGCGAAAATTTTGCGCCAACATTCCACATTTTTTTTATGTAAATCGTCCGAACCAGGGTAACGAAACTGCCGGATATAATCAAAGTAATGTATTGTCCCGCAAGGCTGAGAAAAGCTGATTAAGCGTATGAATTTCTGCATTAGCCGGACCTCAAGTCGACCATGGGGGCGTGTTTCAGGTTCTCTGATATAAAGCGTGTCACTAGAGTAAAGCAAACCCGCCTCCTCGACGAATATGACATGCTCCTGATAAAAGTCGGGTAGTCTGAAGTAGTGTGTACCAGCAAATAGCGAACCCTCTGTCGCTGCTGGGATCGCGATACAATGCTGTTGTAGCTCAGGTCGTTTCCACATCATGCCTTGCGGAATCAGGAAAGTCGCTTCGGGGTAAGCATCGATGTACTGTGTAAGAAAGGCATAATGAAAACAGTTGGTCACAACGACACGTTGGATGTTGCCCAGCTCATCCAGTTCTTTCTGCAGTTCTTCGGTCAGTGGACATGGGTTGTAAAGACATAATTCCCCGTTATTGACCACTACAAGCATACGCGAGAATTTGGTTATGCTTCGTGCCCATTTTCCGGAGTTGCCAGAATTGATGAAATGTTCGCTGATATAAACTGAAGATGAGATTTTGATGAGTGGTGAGGATGACAACACACCAATATCCGCAGTGGTCATGAAGCAACAATAGAATGGATCCCACATGGCGCGGACGAAAATGGCAATGGCGACGGCGACGATGACAGCGATCGAAGTCATGATAATAATAGCTTCAAACATAGAGAGTACCTTAATCAATTAAAATCTTTAAAACTGAGTATTTTTACCGAGATTTATTAGTATAAGTAATGGTTTTTGTGCTCATTCCTGATGTTTCCCTGATGCTTGTTGTTCTACGTTGTGTTTGGTTATTCTTTCGATTCACAGCAAGACGTTCAAATGACATTTGTTTTCCAGACATATCCAGACTGTTTATCCTCAGATAAGGTATCTATGAGATGCTGTTTTAGCGGCAGACAACACTTTTTTATCTTTGCCGTTATGCTTCATTGCGTCAAGCTTGGTTGTTTTTGTTGATGTTTTTCGAATTTCCGGAGTTTATTGACATACGGCATACTGAATGGCTTTGTCTTTCCATTTGTTACGATTTCGTAGGGTTTTTGATCATTGAAATGCTCGTTTTTTCTTTTTTCTGAAAGTTATCCTTTTTATCACTATTTACCGGTACGTTCTAGTCTGTTTTTTTTAAAAGTTTTTTTGGTAACTACGCGGCTTGTCTTTAATTTACTCGATTACAGCATTAAAAATGTGCATTTTTCCCTATAAATTCTGTGCTTTTTCCTTTAAGCAGATAAAGAACTATGTATGACCAAGCTCTTTGATGGCGGGCTGTTCATTGATTTTTTTTCGATCAAATAACATGAGAATGGGAGGCAATAATAAAAAGTCTGCCAATAATGCAAAGACGATGACGATAGCGGTGAGTAACCCCATGCTCGCATTCAGCTCAAAACCGGATAACGACAACACCATGAAACCGACTACCAATACCACCGAGGTGGTCAGCAAGGCCATGCCCACATGACGAAATGCATAACGTACCGCCTCTTCGGCATCCAGACCTTTTTCTCTGCGGGCGCGCAGGTATTTACTGAGAAAATGCACGGTGTCATCGACCACGATACCCAGGGTCATACCCGCGACAATGGAAAGACTGAGTCCTACCTCACCGACCAGCAGTCCCCACAGGCCAAAACCCATTGCCGCAGGTATCAGATTGGGGATCAGACTCAGAAGGCCAATTTTGATTGAACGCAGGGCGATGATCAGGATTAAGGAAATGCCGATTAATGCAAGAGTCGTACCGATCAGCATACCAACGATATTACGTCTTCCAATGTCTGCAAACATGATTGATACCCCACTGCTTTCCTTGCCACTGATGTGCGGCGTATTTTTTTTCAGCCAGTCGTTGGCACGTCTATCCAGTGCCAGTAGATCATTGGTTGATAACGTTTGTAGCGTGGCAGTAAAGCGTGTGGCAGATTTTTCCACATTGATCTGGTTATTCAGGTCCAACCCGTAAGGCAATGACATTTCGTATAACAGCAAATATTGTGCAGCCAGATCGCGTTTATTGGGCAGCCTGTACCAGCTTTGTTCATCACCGTGCATATTTTTATTGAGTCGTTTCATAATGTCAGTAATGCTGTTGACATGAATGGTTTCCGGTTGCGCACGATACCAATCTGCAAAAGCGCCAACTTCCCGTAGGTATTCAGGGTTACTGATACCTCCAGGTTCACCGGAATCTAACGAATAGCTGATGATATAAAGGCCCGTCAGGTTTTCTGTCATGAAATCGGCATCTGTACGGAACTGCATGGTTTCGTCAAAATAATGCACGAATACGTCATTCATTTCATTGCGTGGTATTGATGCAACCAAAGCAATAACTACAATGCTCATTCCCCAAATCAGTTTTTGGCGCTGCCCGATGACAAAATCACTGACACGATGCATCAGGTGGTTATCATCATTGACAACAGAGTTTACGCGTACTGGCAATACAGACATCAGTGCGGGCAAAAAAATGACGGATAAAAAGAAGGAAGCAACAACACCGATGGCAACCATATTGCCCAGATGCTGAAAGGGCGGCGCGTCAGAAAAATTCATGCTCAAAAACCCCAGGGTAGTCGTGATGCTGGCAAGAAACACCGGTTGCATATTGATACGCAAGCTTTCTACGATGGCTGCATTTTTGTCACGGCCCATGCGCATTTCATGCAGGAGGGTAACGAGAATATGCACGCAGTTTGCAATGGCGATGGTAAGCACAATGGTTGGTGTGGCAGCAGAGGGTGCGGTAATGGGAAAGCCCAGATAACTTCCCAGACCGATAGCCGTTATGATGGAACCGATAATGACCAACAAAGTGGCAAGGGTGCCGGAAAAGCCGCGAATCATCACGCCAAGAGTGATCAGCATCAGTATAAAACTGATCGGCACCAGTTTTTTCAAGTCGCCTTTTGCCGCCTCAGAGAAAGCATTGTTCATGAATATCACGCCACTGAGATAAATATCAATTTGTGGATATAATGCTTCAATTTCCGCCGCAATGTTGCGTGCGAAATTGGCAATTTCCAAGACTTCAGTGGATTTTTCGCCGGGTAATTGCACAGTGACATTGATGCCAGTAACATGGCCGCGGTCAGAAACGAAGCGGTTCAGCAGTATGGGCTCGCTGAGCGCAATGCGTTTTATTTTTTTACGATGATCATCCGTCAGTTCGATCTCTTTATCGATCAGGTTACGTACCCGTATATCATCACCCTCAGCTTCGGTGTTTTGAAAATTGGCCAGTGAATCGACGCGAATGGAATAGGGTGTTTGCCAAGCCTTTTCAGTCAGTATGCTTATCGCTTCCAGAGTTTCTTTGCTGAAGACATCCCCATCTTTGGGGGCCAAAATAAACATAACATTGTCATTTTTGGTGTACATGGCATCTAGCGCTTCAAAGGTCAGCAATTGGGGATTGTCTGCACTGAAAAAAATTCGGTAGTCGGTCTTGATGGTCAGACGTTTCATGCCAGTGGATGCGACCATCACCAGAAGTACAGCGACAAATATCACCAGCCATGGATGGCGAGTGATCCATTGGGCATAGCGAATAACGAGAGTAGATTTACCCATAACGCTTTCCTTTTTTTCAGGGTTTTTGTGATTCTGTGTGTATACTCATTAGAACGGAAGGTGAGCAAACCAAAAAAGGGGAAAACTCAATGAGGTTTTGCGATAACAGTTTCAGTATTATTGCGGAACAGGTTTACGCGCGGTATCATTGACTAGGTAAAAAAATAAAGGACGAGTCACAGAATAGACAAGCAGGATGCCCAGGCTATTTGATCGCACTTCCTAAGGAATGGAACACAATAATTTATACAAGTGGCGCTCTGATTTAGTCCGTATTGGTTCGTTCTGATTGACGACTGCATAGATGCAGGAGGTAGAGCAACGTAGGAGCAGTTGCCGAGCAAAAGTGCAGAAATAGTCACTCTTATTTCGAGCTTTTGCGATTGAAGAACGGGCACCAACAGTAGGCGCTTTAGGCGAAGAGGGGCTGAAGCAGGGATGCCAATGGTATAAGTTATTTGATTTCTATTCCTAAGCTCATTACATTGAATCTCACAGGCTCATCCATTCCGCCTGATGGTTTCTCCGTTTGCGCAGGCTTGCCGTCGGAAGTCGGCTGAAAAATTGCAGCATCCTTCCTTTTATTTTATGACGGGTTTATGACGGGAGAGTCATTGATATGAAAGAAAGTATCAGTTTCACAGGGCGGAATGTTCAGTGCCACCGGTGCTAAAGAAACCAGATGAAAAAATCATATGAATAATATAAAATCTAAATCCTGCAAGTGCTCTCACTCAAAATTGTCATTTGCTCAACGAATCAATACCGTATGCTCGTGCAAGCACGATCACTTACAGTGATTCCGACTTAATTATTTTTTTGATGATGCTCTTTTTTTAAGAATACCCCTGTACGTATATTTTTTGTTATGCGATCAGTATTTAGGGGAGATTTTTCAGGTTTCCCCTTAGTTTTTGGGTATTGATGTGTATTGCTGTACATGAAAAGATACTTTACACTTTTCGTGTGAGACTGGTTTTTGTGAAAATTATAAAATTAAAATAGTAGGATATTGGATGATATTGGAATGTAAGTTAGCCAATTAAATATAGTCAGTATGAAATGTGCTTTTCTCAAAATAATATTTGAGAAGAAAGCTTGGTTTAGCCATAAATTATTTTATAAGGGATTATGCAAAAATGAAAAAACATGCGCGTATCGTTATAACAGCGTCATTTCTGGTAGCGTCAACTGTTTCGTTTGCGGGAGACTGGAGTTCGCCAGTGGGTGTTAATGTGCCAGGAAGAGAAACCTATTTAGAGGTTCAGGATTCGTTAC
>QIGJ01000007.1 GCA_003229995.1 Gammaproteobacteria bacterium
TCCAAATAAGTGATGTGACCGGGATGCAACAGGTCGAAACAGCCGTTGGTCATCACCACGGTTTCGCCACGGGTGCGCACTGCAGCAACAACGTCCAACAGGTCAGCTTCGTTGGTGATGCCGCGCTGTACACTGCTTTGCGCATTGATGGCAACTTCCAGCTCCTGCACGGACACTGTTGCCGCGCCCAGCTTGCCCACCACTACACCAGCAGCGGCGTTGGCCAGGGTGGCAGCATTGGCCATGTTTTCACCCGCAGCCAGCATGGCGGCGAATACGCCGATCACCGTATCGCCCGCGCCAGTAACATCGAAGACTTCCCGCGCATGGGTGGGCAGATGCAATGGGGCTTCGTCCTGCATCAACAGAGTCATGCCACGTTCACTGCGGGTAATCAACATGGCTTCCAGTTCCAGTTTACTGCGTAGTGCTTCTCCTTTAGCCACCAGCTCGTCGTCGTCCACACAGTGGCCCACCACGGCTTCGAATTCTCCGAGATTGGGGGTCAACAAAGTTGCCCCTTTGTATTTAGCAAAATCGCTACCTTTGGGGTCCACCAGCACCGGCAACTTGGCTTTGCGTGCAGCACGAATAATGTCATGTACCGCATTGAGGGAGCCTTTGCTGTAATCAGAAAGCACCAGCATGTCGATATCATCGAAGTTGGCTGCCGTTCTTTCTGCCAACTCACCTGCGCCACTGGCTTGCGAGTGATCTTCAAAATCCAGACGAATAAGCTGTTGATGACGACTCATCACTCGCAGCTTGGTGATGGTCGTACAGTCATTGCGGCGTAATAATTGGCTGCGAATGTCACTGCTTGCCAGCAATTTATCCAGTGTTTGTGCCGCCTCATCTGCACCGACAATACCGCCCAATGACACCTGCGTTCCCAGCGCCGCAATATTCAATGCCACATTGGCCGCACCACCCACACGCTCTTCGCAACCTTCCACCTTCACCACGGGCACTGGCGCTTCGGGAGAGATGCGCGAAGTGCCACCACTCCAATAGCGATCAAGCATGATGTCACCCACGACCAAGAGTTTTGCACGAGTAGTATCAGGCAGGCGTTTTGTGGTCATATCAGGTTCTTATTTTTCGGGTCATCATCGGGGTGTCAGTTTCTCAAGCAATCGAGCGGATGATAGCATAGGCTTAACGGATTCCCTCCGCCTCTACCGTACCGGTGTTAATATACCCGTAGCGATTGAGATTTAAGTCCCAAACGCTACGGGTATAACAGACAAATGCCATGACTGCCCATATCCTTTTTGACGTTCACCACCTTTATTACCTACCGCAATTTTTGCCGGTGTATCGGGTCTTACAGGCGCATGGTGTAGCGTGTGAATTTGTGATTTATCGCAATGCAAAGCTACAGGCCGTGCTGGACAAAATAGTTGCCGATGAAAACCTGCCGGTGCATTGGGTAAATAGCGTGGAAAATGCCCGGGATTATTATCAGGCACAGACTGCAGAATGGCTGATTCTTGGTAACAGTTTCAAATACCTGGATGACCTGCCTGCCGTCACCCGCACGGCACTTATCAATCATGGTGCCGGTATCAAAGGGGCCGGACACGATGCCAGCATGTGTCGTGTGTCGGTGCGTTTTGCCGAGGGACCGTATCAGTTTCGGCAATTGCAAAAACATTATCCACAGGG
Organism: Gammaproteobacteria bacterium; assembly: GCA_003229995.1. GTDB lineage: Bacteria > Pseudomonadota > Gammaproteobacteria > SZUA-152 > SZUA-152 > SZUA-152. The sequence continues at coordinate 1,669 of QIGJ01000007.1, forward strand.
CACGTATGTGGATGTGGGATTTTCCAAGCTTGATCCCATGTTCAATTCTGGCATTAAAAAACCCGAACTGGATCTTGCGGCCTGCGGACTCGACCCGGCCAAACCCACCCTGCTTTATGCGCCTACTTTTTATCCCAGCTCCATTGAGTGCATGTCCGATGACTGGCCCGCAGAATTCGCGGACTACAACTTGCTGGTGAAACCACATTTTTTCACCTATACCAAGAGTCGTTACAAGGCACAGCGACACAAACTGGAAACCTGGCGCAATACCCATAACATGTTTATTGCCGATGTCAGCGATTATAATCTGCTGCCCTTCATGGCCAGTGCTGACCTGCTGATCAGTGACGCTTCCACAGCCCTGTTTGAGTTCGCCGCGCTGAACAAACCAGTAGTCTGGTGTGAATTTCTCAAGTTACGCTGGAGTTATCGTGGACCATTTCGATATCGCTATACCCGACGCATGGATCAGGACATTCTGCGTTACGCCGATATTGCCGTACATGCCCAACGTTACCGTGATCTGCTATCGCACGTACAATCCGAACTTGCCGACCCGAGTCGACATCAGCGACAACGCCAAAGCTATACCCGAGAGCTGATGGGTGTTACTGACGGGCGAGTGTCTGAACGCATTGTGGATTACCTGTTGGCTGACTCCTCAAAAAAGTAAAAAAGGTGCCGCGTTTCTTAATGAGGTAAGTCAAAAAAATATTTTTATATCTTTTTCTCGTCATCCTGATAACCGTTTGCGCTCTCTGTGTTTTTACCTTGGGTTTTTATTATCCAAATCCAACCAGCATACGCGTGAAAACAGGGTTTTTCAGTCTCTAATTCACATTCAAACACCAGGAACATACATGTCCGTTAATGATAAATAAATCTTATTCTATTAATAACAAAATATGGTATTTGTAACACTGACCCTCAGGTCAAACGCTGCCAAGTGGTAACACATAATTTTAACGTTTCTCATTATAGTCTGGTCTTTCTTAAAAATCAGGACTGTCCTGATAATGCTTCATGCTATACTCTGTTTATTTTTGTGTCTCTTTAAAATATTTACATTATAAATTATGCGTTAATGGTGACTCAGGATCAGAGGTACGAAACATTACCAAATGGTAATGGAAAGGCTAACGCCTCGCTGCTAGAGTACATAAAACATACGAAACGTATTTTCCTTTTAGTGAAATGTTACGTTGAGAGAAACAGGTTTCACAACACTCTGCAAGAGACTCACATGTACCAATAGCTACTGTTTTTAGACTATTGGACAGACTCTTATTTTGGTGATTTTTCCATTGAATAGTCGGTCACAACTTGTTGAAAATTGCAGATGAATAATCAAATGATACCTTTAAAAACAGGTGAACACAGAACTAATTATCCGTCGCATAAAAAACCAGCAGTTATTCAGATACACCAGGAATTTCAAATTAAACCCCGCCAAATACAACCCTGTATAATGTTATTTATTATTGCCTCGGTAATATGTGTGGATTAGCAGGAGTCCTGTCACGATTCCCAGGTGATGAAACAGCATCCTCATTGAAAGACATTGCTCACTCAATGGCCAGCGCTCTCATTCATCGCGGTCCTGATGATAATGGTGTCTGGGTTGATGAAGCTGGTGTGGCATTGGCCCACAGAAGATTATCTATTCAAGACTTGTCAGCATGCGGCCATCAACCAATGCATTCGGCATGCAATCGATATGTTGTGGCGTTCAATGGTGAAATTTATAATTTCCCTGACTTGTGGCTACAGCTTGAAGGTCTTGGTGCAACGTTTTCCGGACATTCGGACACCGAGGTTTTGCTGGCAGCTATTTCGCATTGGGGCATTGAGAAATCACTGCAACGTTTTAATGGTATGTTTGCCTTTGCGCTTTGGGATAAAAAGGAAAAAATGTTGACGCTGGCAAGAGACCGCATCGGTAAAAAACCTCTCTATTACGGCAGAGCTGGTCATCAGTTTATTTTTGCCTCCGAGCTTAAAGCACTGGCTAGGCATCCATCATTCAACAATACAATTAATCCCGATGCATTGTCTTTGTATTTACAATACAACTATGTCCCTGCGCCTTATTCAATATATAAAAATATCTATAAATTGCCGCAGGGTTGCATGATATCAGTAACACATGAAGATCTCATAGGAAATTCAACAGTACATCAGAACGTTATTGAATACTGGTCAGCTTACACCGTGGCAAAATCATGCATGGAAACTCCGTTCATTGGCACTGAACATGATGCTGTTCAAATACTGGATGATTTGTTATGTGATTCTATCAGGATGCGCATGATATCGGATGTACCCGTGGGGGTATTGTTGTCCGGTGGAATTGATTCATCCACAGTAACGGCCATTGCCCAAACCCAAAGCAATAGTCCGGTAAAGAGTTTTTCGATTGGTTTTTTAGGCTGTAATAAATCTGAAACCGCAGCTGCCAAAAAAATTGCACGGCACCTGAATACGGATCATACGGAACTATATGTCAGTGGAGCTGACGCATTAAATATTTTGCCGGAAATTCCGCATATCTTTGATGAGCCGTTTGGTGACTCTTCACAAATACCAACTTGCATTGTTTCCAGGCTGGCAAAAAGCAAAGTCACTGTGGCCTTGACCGGCGATGGTGGCGATGAGTTATTTTATGGATATAAACGTTATTTGAGTAACAGAAAATTGTGGAACCTGAATCGCAACCTACCGCATTTTATTCGGGCATCACTGAGTCAGTTTATGGTTGCGGCCAGCAATCTGGCACAGTTAGAGTATAAATTGCTCAAGCACATTGCAACTATACGCGCAAACCACATTCTGGATCTTTATCAAAGCCGGATATGCAAGTTTATCAACCCGGAGCACCTGATAAAAAACAGCCATAACCCCGTACTTGAAAATATCGCACGCATTAAATCGCTTAGTCTGTCCAGTCCTGAAGCAGAAATGATGTTGCTGGATTTCACTAGTTTCCTGACGGATGACGTACTGGTAAAAGTGGATCGCGCCAGCATGGCAGCAAGCCTGGAAGTGCGAAACCCTATCCTTGATTATCGAATTGTAGAATTTGCCTGGAGCCTCCCTGTTGACCTCAAGATCAGAGAGGGGAAAAGTAAACATGTACTGCGCAAAACACTCGAAAGGTATGTACCAACAACATTGACGGACAGACCAAAACAGGGGTTTGGGTCACCTGTACAACACTGGATTAACGGGCCTCTCAGAGACTGGACGGAGGATCTGTTGTCTGAAGAACGCCTGAACAGAGACGGTATATTTAACACAAAACCAGTACGGCAATTATGGCTGGATTGCCAGCGAAACAATAAAAGTTATTCAAAACTTTGGACGATCCTGATGTTTCAAGCTTGGCATCAGCACGTTAACTCAACAATGACAGACTGAACACCTATAGGCTGTTTTACCATAATACAGCCCGTTTCCACTTCGCACGTCACTGCCATTTACCCCCTTCCGGAAAAGCAAAAATGAAATAACAGAAGTTGATTGCAACCACACAGTGATACAACGATAATGGCCCCTTTTTTCGGTTGCCTTCGTCAAATACACGTCCACTGGAGCAGTGAATGAGCAAAATCAAAGTGGCTATCGTCGGCATTGACAACTGTGCTAACTCACTCGTACAGGGAATCGAATACGACGCCTTCGATACCGGTATTTTTCTCTGCACCCCCGGCCTGTTTAATGCACTGAAAAGCAGCATGGAACAAGGCGACGATTCCCTCTCCGGTGGCGTATACCGGTTGGCTGAAAAAGACCTTGCTCATGTGCATGACATCGAAGGCCGCTTCTGGCTGGACGTAGATGACGAAGCCGCATTCCATAAAGCCACCGCTGTTTTGCAGGCTGCCAACGACATTTCGGGTAAAATTGTCGCTGAGACCGCCAGCGTAACCTGACGGCAAATTGCAGCCTGATCAAAGAATTCTGCCAAACATGGTTCCTACCTATTACCTGCTCAAACTTCCTTACACCCTGGTCTGGCACATTAAACACCGGCTGGGGAAAACCGAAGATGTGGTGCTGTATTGCGCCAATATCCTGGATTATCAAATCTTTGCACCCATCCAGAAATACCTGAAACCGCTCCCTGTGGTGGCCAAAAACCGTAAAGTCCAACAGGAATTAGTCAGCATAGGCGTAACCGCTTCACGTCTTCCCAGCTTTCCTGAAGGGGTGATCATGTGTCGTCAGGCAGCCTACCGTTTTCCTGCAACCAACATCAAAAAAATAGGCTTGCGTCATGGTGCATACCATTTCAAGCCCTTTGCCAATCCGGACAGTTACAACCT
>QIGJ01000145.1 GCA_003229995.1 Gammaproteobacteria bacterium
TTTGAGATTTAGGTGTTCAGTGTGCGTCTTAATTCATTTCATGGCACCAGCAGCAGGCACTTTATAGGCGAGGCGAAATGACGAATAATAGCCTGTCTATTGTGAGGAATGCCGAAATCTCAATCGCTATGGGTATATACTAAAAGCAATATTTTATCGTTTGTGACCGTATCGGGTATGGCACATTCAGTCCATAATCAGGTGGGTTACCACACGAAATATAAGCTCATAAAAAGTCAACATTAATGCGGGCTTTCAATAGTCCACTGGTGGCCGATACAAATAACGGACACTGCAATTTCTTGAGAGGACGAGATCATGCCTATTTTTGAGCACTACCAGTCCCGGTACGAGCAGGGACAGGAAGAGGAGATGTCACTTCAGGAATACCTTGACTTGTGTAAAAAAGACCCGACCACCTATGCCACTGCTGCCGAACGCATACTCACCGCCATTGGTAAGCCCGAAATGGTCGATACCCGGCAAGATCCACGCCTGAGCCGCCTTTTTTTCAATAAACTCATTAAAATTTATCCGGCCTTTAAAGATTTTTATGGCATGGAAGACACCGTCGAACAGATCGTTTCGTTCTTTCGACATGCGGCACAGGGGCTGGAAGAGAAAAAACAAATCCTGTATTTGCTGGGCCCCGTCGGGGGTGGCAAATCATCTTTGGCAGAAAAGCTGAAATCCCTGATGGAACAACAGCCTTTTTATGCCATAAAAAATTCACCGATTAATGAATCACCATTGGGACTTTTTTCACCCGATGAAGATGCACGCATTCTGGAAGAAGACTACGGCATCGCGAAGCGTTATCTCAACGGCATCATGTCTCCCTGGGCCGTCAAACGTCTCCATGAATTTAATGGTGATATTACACAATTCCGGGTTATCAAACTCTACCCATCGATACAACGTCAAACCGGCATTTCCAAAACCGAGCCGGGCGATGAAAACAATCAGGATATTTCCTCACTGGTGGGCAAAGTGGACATTCGCATGCTGGAAAAATTCAGCCAGGATGACCCAGATGCCTATTCCTACTCGGGTGGACTTTGTCAGGCTAATCAAGGGCTCCTGGAATTTGTCGAAATGTTCAAGGCACCCATCAAGGTGCTACACCCTCTGCTGACCGCCACCCAGGAAGGCAACTACATGGGTACCGAGGGTATTTCTGCACTACCCTTTAATGGCATTATCCTTGCCCACTCCAATGAATCTGAGTGGCTCAGTTTCAAAAACAACCGAAACAACGAAGCGTTTCTTGATCGCATTTTCATCGTCAAAGTGCCTTATTGCCTGCGTGTTTCCGAAGAAATTAAAATTTACGCAAAACTGTTGGCCAACAGCTCACTTTCCGAATCTGCCTGCGCACCCGGTACGTTGAATATGATGGCGCAGTTCGCCATTTTGTCACGGCTGAAAGAACCTGAAAATTCAAACATTGAATCCAAAATGCGCATTTATGATGGCGAAACACTGAAAGATGTTGATCCCAAGGCAAAATCCTACCAGGAGTACCGTGATTTTGCCGGTGTCGATGAAGGCATGACCGGGTTATCCACCCGTTTTGCCTTTAAAATTCTTTCCCGTGTGTTTAACTACGACCACACCGAAGTTGCCGCCAATCCCGTTCACTTGTTGTATGTGCTGGAACAACAAATCGAACAGGAGCAGTTTCCACCAGAAGTCACCGAAAAATACATGTCATTTCTCAAAGGGATACTGGCATCACGTTACGCAGAATTTATTGGCAAGGAAATACAGACATCCTATCTGGAATCCTACTCGGAATATGGCCAAAATATTTTTGATCGCTATGTGACTTATGCCGACTACTGGATTCAAAATGAAGAATACCGCGATCCGGACACGGGTGAAATTTTTGATCGTTCCGCACTCAATGAGGAATTGGAAAAAATTGAAAAGCCCGCTGGCATCAGCAACCCTAAAGATTTCCGCAACGAAATTGTCACCTTTGTGTTGCGTGCCCGCGCCCGCAACAGTGGCAGCAACCCACACTGGACCAGTTATGAAAAACTGCGGGAAGTTATTGAGAAAAAGATGTTTTCCACTACCGAAGATCTACTCCCCGTTATTTCATTCAACGCCAAAGCCTCAAACGAAGAACAGGGAAAACATCAGGACTTTGTCAATCGCATGACCGAAAAGGGCTATACCGAAAAACAGGTCCGACTGTTATCGGAATGGTATTTGCGCGTACGTAAAGCATCTTGACTATATTCACCAGAGACGAAGTTCAAAAGGCCAGGTAAACATACTCACCTAGAAGGTTGTCCAAGAATGAAAAGTCGACTGCGAAAAATCCATTTTGGCCCATTTTTCGGAAAATAATCAAAAAAATGGATTCAAAATGGCTTTCGCGCGCGACGACTTTCATTCTCGGACAGGATCCTAGTACACTGTCAAGGCACTTGATACTGAATTTATGACCCAGATAATTGACCGAAGAATAAACGGTAAACACAAAAGCGCTGTCAATCGACAACGGTTTCTTCGCCGTTTTCGACAACAAATCAAAAAAGCAGTTTCTGATGCAATTGATTCACGCTCGATCACTGAAGTGGATCATGGTGAAAAAATCAATATCCCCAGCAAAGACACACACGAGCCGGTATTTGGCCATGGTCCCGGCGGACGACGTGATGCTGTTCACCCCGGCAATAAAGAATTTATCAGTGGTGACCATATTGCCCGTCCACTAAACGGTGAAGGTGGTGGTGGAAGTGAGGCCAGTAACCAGGGAGAAGGTGAGGATGAATTTGCCTTTCAACTGTCACGCGAAGAATTCCTGGAGTTTTTCTTTGAAGATCTGGAATTACCGGATCTGGTCAAAACCCAATTAACGAAAGTCACCAATTTCAAATCCGTTCGTGCCGGTTACAGCACGACAGGCGTACCGTCCAACATTGATATTGTTCGCTCATTGACTGGCGCACTTGCGCGTCGCATTGCACTACGCGCACCCTATTCTACCGAACTGAAAGAAGCTCAGGCAGAATTATCCACACTGCAAAATAAAAGCGAACACACAACCCGTATCGAAGAACTGGAAGAAAAAATACACCGATTAAAAAACAAAATTGCCACGATTCCTTTTGTTGATACTTTTGACCTACGTTATCGTAACCGCATCCAGAAACCCACACCCACTACGCAGGCCGTTATGTTTTGTCTGATGGATGTTTCCGGTTCCATGGATGAAATTCGCAAGGAAATGGCCAAACGATTTTTCATTTTGCTCTACCTGTTTTTAACCAAAACCTATGAAAACATTCAGGTGGTTTTTATTCGTCACCACACCACGGCAAAAGAAGTCAATGAAGAAGATTTTTTCTATTCGCGGGAAACCGGTGGCACCGTGGTATCCAGCGCACTGGAATTAATGCTAAAAATTATTAAAGAACGCTTTCCAACCAGTGACTGGAATATTTATGCGGCACAGGCTTCCGATGGTGATAACTGGGATGGTGACTCCCCTAATTGTCGCGCCCTGTTAAACGATAACATCATGCCATTGCTGCAATATTTTGCCTATATCGAGATCATGCCTCACAACCACCAAAGCCTGTGGCGTCATTACGAAGGTGTAAAAGTACAAAATCGCAACTTCGACATGCAGTCCATCGATAGTGCTAACGAAATCTACCCCGTATTCCGTCAATTATTTTCCCGGAAGCCAGCATGAGCACCACTGAAAATAACATCATCAGCGATACTTCAGACTGGAGCAGCGAGCTTATTCAGCGTTACGATGCCGAAATTTCCCGTATCGCCACCGACTATGGTCTCGACACCTACCCCAATCAGATTGAAATCATTAACAGTGAACAAATGATGGATGCCTATTCTTCGGTCGGTATGCCACTGGGTTACCACCACTGGTCTTTTGGCAAACAGTTTCTGGAGACTGAACAGCGTTACCGGCGTGGACAAATGGGCTTGGCCTATGAAATCGTCATTAATTCCAACCCGTGCATTTCCTATTTAATGGAAGAAAACAGTATGCCCATGCAGGCGTTGGTGATCGCCCATGCCTGTTATGGTCATAATTCTTTTTTCAAGAGCAACTACCTGTTCCAAACCTGGACCAATGCCGACGCAATCATTGACTATCTGTTATTTGCCAAAAAATATGTGTCAGATTGTGAGCGGCAACATGGTATCGAAGAAGTTGAGGGCATATTGGACTCCTGTCACGCACTGATGAATTATGGGGTTGATCGCTATAAGCATCCACCCAGTTTATCCGCACAGGAAGAGAGTGGCCGCCAAAAAGAACGGGAGGAATATTTACAAACACAGGTCAATCACCTGTGGAGCACAATCCCCGTCAAAAAGAATGCAGATGACACACCAGAGGAAATTCGCTTTCCCACCGAGCCCGAAGAAAACCTTCTGTATTTTATCGAAAAAAATGCACCGTTAATGGAATCATGGAAACGCGAACTGGTCCGTATTGTCAGAAAAGTGGCCCAGTATTTTTATCCACAGCGACAGACACAGGTGATGAATGAAGGCTGGGCAACGTTTTGGCACTACACCATTTTAAATACGCTTTACGATGAGGGCTTTGTCACTGATGGTTTCATGATGGAGTTTTTGCAGTCGCACACCAACGTCATTGTCCAACCTGCATTTGACAGTCCGTATTACTCCGGCATTAACCCATACACACTTGGTTTTAACATGTTCAAGGATTTGCGGCGTGTTTGTGAAAACCCCACTGACGAAGACAAAGACTGGTTTCCGGATATTGCGGGCAGTGACTGGCGAAAAACCTTGGACTTTGCCATGCGCAATTTCAAGGATGAAAGTTTTATCCATCAGTTTTTATCTCCTCGACTAATTCGTGAGTTGAGGTTGTTTTCCGTACTGGACGATGATGAACAGAGTGAACTCGAAATCAGTGCCATTCACGATGACCATGGCTATCGACATATTCGTGCTGCACTTGCCAGACAATATGATCTGTCCATGCGTGAACCCAACATTCAGATTTACAATGTGGATTTACAGGGTGATCGTTCGCTGACCTTACGGCATATTCTGCAAGCACGCCGTCCGTTGAACAAGGATACCAACGAGGTAATACGACACTTGTCGCGTCTTTGGGGATTTCCAGTACACATTGAAACAATCAATGAAAACGGGACAGAAAACATGACTGAATTTAATTAAGTAGTAAGTAATGCATCATTATTTTAACAACATTTTCGCCGAATTTTTGAGTAAATCAAAGCGCAGCGAAAGGAGCATAATGTTAAAATAATAATGCATTACTACTTAACGCCCAGTCTGGCTTCAAGCTTTTTAATCTTTCGCCCCATTTCCACCGAAATTTTTGCCAACTCCTGGCGCAGAAATATATTCTCAATATTCATTTCCAGCTGAAAAGCCAGTCGTTCAAGAATGTCGCGATCAGCATCATTAAAGTTACCACGCCCTTTGTTCAACATTTGAATCGCGCCCACGACCTTTTTGGTGGTAACACCGTGTACCGGCACACACAGGGCGTTGCGTGTCACAAAACCGGTTTTTACCGCAATGATATCATGTGCGCCTACCTGATCTTCCAGATTATCTTCGATAACAAATTCACCGCTGGACATTACCCGGCCAACAATGGAGTTCTTGGTGGGCACTTGTAATTGTTTTTCACTCAGCCCCGTGCCGCATTGCAACCAAGCCTTTTCATCCACGGGGTCGAGAATAAAAATACTGCATCGTTCCGCACCCAACGCCTTGGGCATAATATCGACAAAAAATTGCAACAGCTGCCGGTTGCCCGCCTCACGCCAAGCCTTTTCCATAAGCTGTTGCTTTTTACGCAACTGCCCAAGCTTTTTCTCCATATGGACTCTATCCATTTTTACGTGTCTTCATCATTTCAAAAACCTCTCCCTAAACCAGCGCGAAAAAATGACACCCGCAAGAATAAGTGCCTGGGCATCATTATTTTAACAA
>QIGJ01000111.1 GCA_003229995.1 Gammaproteobacteria bacterium
TGTCTATAACCGGCACGAAACTGAGATTAACCCTTTGAACCTGATCCGGCTTGTACCGGCGTAGGGAAGCAAGTTGCGCGTTTTGTCGCTTTGCATACCCGCCGGTTTTTTGATGGATATTTATTTGATGTGAGGATGCACTATGAACGCGATTCCCGAAGAGTTTCTGCAAAAGACCGACCGATTGTCCGCAGAAGTGACTCAACCCTTTCCCAATTCGACCAAGATTTATGTACAGGGCTCACGGCCGGATATCCGTGTACCCATGCGTGAGATTGCTCAGTCACCGACACACAATCTGGATGGCAGCGAAGCAGAGAGCAATCCGCCTATCATCGTTTATGACACATCCGGGCCGTTTACGGACCCGGCGGTGACGGTGGATTTGATGAAGGGCATGCCTGAGGTACGCAGTGCCTGGATTGAGGAACGTGGTGATACGGAAATCCTCAGTGGCCCCACGTCAGAATACGGTGGTCAGCGCCAAAATGACCCTGCACTGGCACCGTTGCGTTTCGCACACATCCGTGCGCCGCGTCGCGCCAGATCGGGTGCCAATGTCAGCCAGATGCATTATGCGCGTCGGGGCATAGTTACGCCGGAGATGGAATACGTTGCCATTCGTGAAACACAGCGTCTGGACGAATTGCGCAACGATGTCCGTTACGAAAAATTACTGCGTCAGCATGCCGGTGAAAACTTCGGTGCTAACCTGCCGCAAAAAATTACGCAGGAGTTTGTGCGTGATGAAATTGCCACCGGTCGGGCAATTATTCCCGCCAATATCAATCACCCTGAGCTGGAACCGATGATTATCGGGCGTAATTTCCGGGTGAAAATCAATACCAACATCGGCAACTCTGCGGTGAGTTCCTCCATTGAAGAGGAAGTGGAAAAAATGGCGTGGTCGGCCCGCTGGGGTGGCGACACACTGATGGATTTGTCCACTGGCAAAAACATCCACGAAACCCGCGAATGGGTGTTACGCAATTCACCCATGCCCATTGGTACTGTGCCTATTTATCAGGCGCTGGAAAAGGTCAATGGCAAGTCCGAGGATTTAACTTGGGAACTGTTCCGTGACACACTTATTGAACAGGCCGAGCAGGGTGTCGATTATTTTACGATTCATGCCGGTGTGTTATTGCGTTATGTGCCGTTAACGGCAAACCGGGTCACCGGTATTGTTTCGCGCGGTGGCTCCATTATGGCCAAATGGTGTCTGGCGCACCATGAAGAAAATTTCCTGTACACACACTTTGAAGACATCTGTGAAATTATGAAGGCCTATGATGTCAGTTTTTCGTTAGGCGATGGCTTGCGCCCTGGTTCGTTGGCCGATGCCAACGACGCCGCACAGTTTGGTGAGCTGGAAACGCTTGGCGAACTCACAAAAATTGCCTGGGAGCATGATGTACAGGTAATGATTGAAGGTCCGGGTCATGTCCCCATGCAGATGATCAAGGAAAACATGGACAAGGAACTGGAAGATTGCTTTGAAGCACCCTTTTACACTCTCGGTCCGCTGACCACGGACATTGCTCCAGGTTACGATCACATCACCTCCGGCATCGGCGCCGCACAAATTGGCTGGTACGGTTGTGCCATGTTGTGTTACGTCACGCCCAAAGAGCATTTGGGTTTGCCTAACAAGGCCGATGTGCGCGAAGGCATAATTACCTACAAGCTGGCGGCCCATGCCGCAGATTTGGCCAAAGGTCTGCCGGGTGCGCAGTTGCGCGACAATGCGTTATCGAAAGCACGTTTTGAATTCCGTTGGGAAGACCAGTTTAATCTTGGGCTGGACCCGGATAAAGCGCGCTCCTTCCACGATGAAACCCTGCCCAAACAATCCGCCAAGGTAGCGCACTTTTGCTCCATGTGCGGCCCGCATTTCTGCTCCATGAAAATCTCACAGGAAGTGCGTGATTTTGCGGCAAAGAAAGGCGTTGGTGTAGAAATTGTGTTGGAACAAGGCATGAAAGACAAGGCGCAGGAGTTTGTGGGCGCAGGTGTTGAAATTTATCAAAAGGTAAAATAGCCATGACGAATCAGCAAAAGCAATGGATCGTCTATCTTTCCGGTGAAATTCACAGTGACTGGCGTGAACGTATTCGAAGTGGTGCGCAGCAAATGGATTTGAAGGTGTCATTTGTTACGCCAGTGACCGATCACGCTAAAAGTGATGATTGTGGCGTAGAGATTCTTGGCGCAGAAGAAAACAGTTTTTGGCATGACCAAAAAGGCGCGCGTATGAATGCCATTCGTACCCGCACCTTGATTGAGAGTGCGGATATTGTCGTGGTGCGTTTTGGGGATAAATACCGTCAGTGGAATGCTGCTTTTGATGCAGGGTTTGCGGCAGCACTGGGTAAGTCGATGATCACTCTACATGATACTGAAATAAATCACGCGCTCAAAGAGGTGGATGCTGCGGCCAATGCCGTATGCCAGACACCGGAGCAGGTGGTGAAAATTTTGCAGTATGTTATGGCATGTTGATGAGCATGAATGTGAAACGTTTTTTACGGGTAGTGCCCAGTGTCTTGATGCTGGCAGCATGCAGCCTGTCATCGGAACTGTCGCAAAAAAAACCTGACACAGCCAGCAAAATGCTGTTAACAGACCACCCATTGGCGGGAAAAATATGGGATGTGAATGCCGCACAGTTTATCGACAAGCAACAGCTTGCCGAACGCATTGTCAGAAGCAACCATTTGATGCTGGGTGAAACCCATGACAATCGGATACATCACCAAAGCCAGGCCTGGGCCATTGATTTACTGCATGATCATCAGCGTTCAGCCGTCGTCGCCTTTGAAATGATTTCGCAACAGCAGGGTCAGGTTATTGCAGGCAGAAAATATGACTCCACTGAATCATTGATTGCAGGTTTGAATCACATTAAAACCAGTTGGAAATATCAACAGTTTTATGCTGGGATCTTTGATGTGGTCATAAAAGCGGACTACACCATATTGCCCGCCAATGTTGACCGGCAGAAAATTATGCGGATTATCCGTGAAGGTGAAAGTGAGTTGTCACCCGAAATCAAAACCATGCTGGATGACAAAGCTTTGCCCGCAGACCAGGTGGCTGCTTCACGCAAAGAAATTGAGGGTTCACATTGTGGCATGATCAACGAAAAAATGACCGAATCCATGATGTTGATGCAGCGCGCCAAAGATGCGCAAATGGCACTGGCACTTGCTGGTCAGGATAATATTGATACGCGTGTGCTGGTGGCGGGATCAGGCCATGTACGCAAGGATCGTGGGGTACCGTTTTATTTATCGTCGCAGGATCAGGAAAATAACCTGTTGGTGATTGGCTGGATGGAAGTGCAGGCAGATATTGCTGATGTCGAGTCCTATGCCGCACAATGGGGCACACATAAATTGCCGTTTGACTATGTGTGGTTTACACCACGGGTTGATCGTCCAGACCCTTGTGAGCAATTCAGGCAACAGATGAAATCCAAAAAATAAGCGTGCATATGCGCGTTCCATTCCTTATTTAACAATACGTTGTGCTTTCCAGTAATGTCGTGACCAGTACGTTGAATTGAGTGATGACTGCGTGACGCCTCGGGAGCTTGAGGCGTGAATGAACTTCCCGTTACTGACGTATATTCCGACATGGCGTTGCTTGCGACCGGTCTTGAAAAAAACCAGATCGCCAAATTTCAGGGATTTTTTTGTGACGGCTTTGCCGGTTTTGGCAAGCTGTTTGGTGGAGCGTGGTGTTTTTTGATTAAATAAATCGCGAAAGGTGACGTGTACAAACCCGGAGCAATCGATGCCCGCTTTGCTGAGACCACCCAGTTTATAGGGCGTGCTTTTCCAGGCAAAGTAGTGCCTGGATAATGCCGCTTGCTGGTGGGTCTGGCTGCCGGGTTTGCCGAAGGTGGCTGTGCTTGAAGCGTTTGTGTGCTTGACGGGTGTCGAGGAGCATCCGCTCACGCCAAGCACAATGCCAAACATCAATGCGCAGAAAATAGTGTTTGTCGTGTGAAATGATTGGGTCAACATGGTTTTGTGGTCAGTTGTGAGCATACATACTAATATTTCGGCGGATGGTTGTCATTATCCACTGTTTTTTGGCAGTACTTGTAGTCGTTATTCGGTCATTTGTTCGTGCTGATTACCGGGAAATCACTCAGGGGGACAGGTAAATTTATGGAATTCGATTACACGTTGATGACATCGCGCCTGCTACTGGCCTTGTTAGCGGGCGGCATTATTGGCATAGAACGCGCATTGCATGGCCGTGAAGCGGGCTTTCGTACACATGCCCTGGTTTGTGTTTCATCGAGCCTGTTGATGATTTTAATGATGTACCAGTGGGAGTTGGTACCCGCGCAATTCTTGGATACCGTGCGGGCTGATCCTGCGCGCATGGCGCAGGGTATTATGACCGGTATTGGATTTTTGGGTGCCGGGGTGATTATCAAGGAAGGCTTGACGGTGCGTGGTCTGACCACAGCGGCATCAATCTGGATGACAGCTTCCATTGGTATTGTGATCGGTCTGGGGCTTTATTACCCGGCATTTCTGGCTGTGTTGATCACCGTAGTGACCTTGTCGTTTTTCCGCTGGATTGAAAACCGCCTACCGTCGCAAATGTATGCCAAATTTACCGTGCGATTTATTCGTTCAAAACACAGCCTGGATGAAGATGCATTGCGCCAACTGATTTCCCGGCATAATATTCTTGCCTTTGAATCCAGTTACACGCTGGACAACGAAGGTAAAAACTTTGAATACGAGATGACCATTCGCTCAAAAGATCAAAATGATTTTCGTCAATTGGCACAAAGCCTGATGGATATGGATGATGTGTATGAATTTAAAATTGTTCCCTGTTAGGGTTATGTGCCTTTCGAGTAAATGGAAAGCATGATAAAAGATCTCCTTGTTTCGTGGCAACCTATTTTCTGGCGTTTTAATGCCGAAGGTATCGAAATTCCGGACAGCAAACAGGATATTTACATCAAGGAAATGCCGCAGCTGCAACGGGAATAGTGGCTTGAGGTTGTTGCGGGCCAGTGCCTATGAAGGTTGGTCAGTTATTTGTTGTTCAATAACCTTGAGGGTTTCATCTGTTATCCTTACTCTGTAGATCCCTTCACTGAGGTTGATAAAAAAATGATACGCAAACTCCAGTGCTGCACCGTTTTTATCTACTTTTAGCTCGTAAAAACAGGCATCCTCACTATTGCAACCTTCTGATGTCGCCCACAAGTTGAACTTTTTATCGTACCAGTCAAACCGGGTCTGGTTATTTTTTCCATAGATATATAAACCATCACTGTCGTGTGAACAGTAGACCTCCAAGATGGATAACTCCCCATTTGTGTACAAACGGGAACAGTTTTCTACATTTGGAAATAGATATTCTCTGTCGGACTTGTCGAGCTGTTTGTACACCAGCCTTTGATAAGGAGCCTATGTTTGATGTTACGCATGATGTTAGGAAAAACATGAAACAGGGGATGATGAAGAGATGTTTAAGTTTCATCATATTATCCCGGGCAGCATTGATTTCGGATCAATTAGCGGGTTCACTAATTTGTGTGCTCATTTTTATGTATTCTTTCTGAGTAGTACGTTGCATCATTTCCTCCAGGTGTTTGTTGCAGAATTACACCGTGCAGGGTGAAAGCTAGCGTTTAAATCCCGCGCTGTAAAAACAAAAAACCCCGCCGGGTGGCAGGGTTCCTTGGGTCAACAGTGCGACAGGCGTTATTCGGGAACAACGTTACCTGCTGCGGGACCTTTAGGGCCTTGTTCGGTTTCGAAGCTCACCTTTTGGCCTTCGTTCAGGGTTTTGAAACCGCCACCCTGGATTGCGCTGAAGTGTACGAACAAGTCGTCACCGCCGTCATCGGGCGCGATAAAGCCGAAGCCCTTGCTTTCGTTGAACCCCTGTAGCCATAACTTTTTACCTTTATTTTCTCTGTACTTGCAAAATTTCAAACGTACTTTTAAACGTCCTTCCAAGCATCGTACGGTGCAGATGCATCATACGATGCGGCACCATAACTACTGCTTGGCCCGGAGTATAGCGCTAATTGCTGAGAAATACCTCATTTTGCGAGGTTTGCAAGGCCTTTGGCTGCAAATTGGCATATTTGGCGGAATTGTTTGTAGGCTTGCTCGTCCAATTTGCAGTCCAGGCTGCGTCGATCAGCGTAGAACAGGCCAACCGGTTTGTCGCGGACATGGATGGACATGGCGAAAAAGCTGTTGGTTTTGATCAGTGTCTTGACATCATCGGGCATCAGCGGCCAGAATTTTTTGCGGTTGTCGTCGTTGATCCACAGGCTGACTTGTTTTTCCATTAACCGGGTAAACAGATGAGGCTTATCCAGCAAAATCTCAAAACGGCTGAAAACCGGGTCATTATCACTGCCCAGCATATAACGTGAAACGAGTTTTTCACGTTTTTGGTTCAGTATGCAGAATACCACGCGATTGAGACCAATGCCGTCGTGTATACCATGCACGGTTTTGCGCATTAATTCGCTGAGCTTCATTTTGCCCATACCTTTATGCAGATCATGTAAGGTTTGCGTGAAAAGGTCGGCCTGTGGGAGCAGACATACCTGTGCTGTCGGCTCTGATATGGCAGGACCGTTTCCGAGTGTTGGTACTTGTTTTTCAGTGGACGGTTTTGATGTTGCTGCAATCTCGTTTGTAACCGGTTTTTTTGTGGCCTCAATTTCGGCCTCTGCCTCGGGGAATTCATCTTCAATGATGAGTTCTTCTCCACCGGGTAGCATGGCCAGCAGGGCGGCAGCATGTCGTGCGTTGTAAAACGGTGCTTCGCGGGCGGCACGCACGGCATTTTTGTGAATATGGGGGATGATTTCATCCAGTGATGCGCCGAGATAATCGGCAATTTGTGGCAGTACGCGCTCGGTTTTTTCCCAGTACCAGCCACGTTCAGTGCTGCGGGCTAATTGTACGGCCAGCATGACACCGCGCACCCGTGGCTGGCTGGCGTTTTCGGGTCGCAATGCATCGTTCACCAGTCCAGGTAAATGCCAGTGGGCGGCAATTTCACGACTGAAATGCTCCAGACTTTCACCGAAAGCGATGTATTGCGCCTCATCAGTGGGCAGGCCATCTTTGAGCATCAGTTTACGGAACTGGTGCATTTGCTCCGGTGCAGCGACCCACAGGGCCATTTCCGCCACATCGTGCAACAGGGTGGCCAGTAATATTTCATCAGGGGCGTGGTCATTTTTGATGTGCGCCCAGTCCCAGGCTTGAAAGGCGGCATGAAAGGCGCGGCAGGCAGTACGGATATATCCTGCTTTTGCGAAGCCACTGAGTGTGCGTTCCAACTGGGGGTGTCCTGTGGTGAGTCGTTTGGCACGGTCGATACCCAGTAACATTGTTGCCTGTGTCATGCTGGAAATTTCTGTGTGAAAGGGTTGGTTTGCAGTGGCTTGCAGTTGGCTCAAAGTATGCAGTGCCAACCCTGGATCTTTGAGAATAATGTCACCATAGGCCTCAAAAGTGCTGCCACCCTGACTACCCACTTTGCGAAAGGCATGTGCTGAGTGCTCAAAAATTGGTAATGGCTGGGCAGTCAGCTCCTCGATGGAAATGGCAGCATTGGTGCTCACAGTTTGGTGTGTTCTCTTTTTTGCGCCCAGCAGAAATAGTGAGCCTTTTAGAAACTTTCGGCGCAAACAGGCTGGGACTTTAGGGGAGGTAGCGAAGGAGAATGTGTGGCCGATAAGGAACGTGCACGCCCCCTGATAAAAAGCCTCGCATTAAGGCGAGGCTTTTTATCAACGCATTCTGAAGGCAAAAGCTGAGTGATATACTCGTGGCGTTTGAGATTCAGGTGTGACTGTGCGTCATATTTATTTCATGGCAAAACGAAATCACAAGTAATAGTCGTTCTATTGCGAGGAATTTCAACGCAGCCATGGAATAAAGAAGGCGTGCAGTGATACCTGAATCTCAATCGCCACGAATATATACTTGCCCTAGAAGTTATTCAGGAACCACTTCAGCAGCCTGTGGGCCTTTAGGACCTTGCTGTAATTCAAAAGTGACTTTCTGGTTTTCAGCCAGAGTTTTGAAGCCGCCGCCGCTGATAGCACTGTAGTGTACAAAAACATCTTCGCCGCCGTCGTCTTGCGCGATGAAGCCGAAACCTTTGGATTCGTTAAACCATTTTACTGTACCTGTAGTCATAATTTTGTCCTGCCTTTTTTCGTCTTGCTTGATCAATAATAGAGTGTGTAATGTCACAGAGTGTCAGTCAGGAGGTAGACGGGGCGGGCTGTTAGCGGGGCTTCAAAGCTAAGACTTAATTCAAGCGTTAACTTGTGGTGCGAGCAAGGCTAAGTAAAGCGGCCCGATCTGCCGTAACGAGACTGTAGCTCGGAAGATGGTAACTGATCCCCCTGGTGCATGCCAACCTCTGTTTTCCATGTGATTTGCGCGTGAGTTTGAGTCTGTGCAGATGATTTTCAGGGTTATTAACGGGAGGGATGTATGATAGGCAACATTGCAGTAGGTACAAGTCTGGTGGTGACACAGGGTATACACCACGTTGAGTTGACGGTAAGAAGCTGTGATAAATCGTACGGCACTGGCGTCGATATTGGTACGGGTGAAAGCATCTGGGTGGGATTTATCGGGCTGCCAGCATAAAACATGGAGTGAGAAGAAAATGAGTGAACAACGCAAACATCCGCGTACTGTGCTGGCCCTCGAAGTGAAAATCAGCCACCACGCTATGACGTCTGTGGTGCTGTTGACGCGAGATATCTCTGAAAGTGGTGTTTTTGTGGTGACGGATGGTACGGCATTGCCCCCAGTGGGCTCTGTGGTGGAAGGTCAGGTGCAGGGAGAAATAGAAGATCCACCCCGGGTGCGAATGGAAGTGGTGCGTATTGAGCCTGATGGTGTGGGGCTGCGCTTTTTGACAGATAACGGATGATTTTGTGCAAGGATATTTTTTTAACGATGGCGTTTTTTACCGCGAGTCGTTCAGTGTGAAGTGATATCCACGGAAACCGGTTTGAGTTCTGTTTGTTCAGCGAGACACAAAATACGGATCAGTTTATGAATTTTGCTGAATTGTGACACGATCACATGGGGTGTGGCCGGTTTTAGCAGTATGGCAATCCGAGCGTGGTGCGTCGGTTTTTTGGCGGCTCCCGAACCAATCGTCCTGCTTTAGTTGTTGGTTGATGTTGCCGATAGACATTCATACCTGTCGCGATTGAAATTCAGGTCTAACTGCACGCCCTATCGATTTCGTGACGGCGTTAAAATGTTTTGCAATAGAGCGACTATTCCGCGTTATTTTTCCTGACCACGAAATAAATATGACGCACATGTAAACCTAAATCCAAAACGCTACGGGTATAAGTACCTGAACAACATTATTTTAACATTTTCTATTTTCCGGCCTTCTGCGTTGCTACTACGGTCGCATAGCTCACTATGCTCACTTCGCAGCGTGAAGGTCGAAAAATACCCTGCGAAAATTTTGTTAAAATAATTATGCCCAGGCACTTAGAGCCTCGCGTGAAGTGTTTAGAAAGGCAATAATCGCGCCTGTGAAAATATTAACTCAGACAATTCACATACAAGCTAAAACAACATTTCACCCGCACTTTGCATTGTCAAATAAATAGCTAAACCAATGGGGAAAACAAGGCCTATCAACAGCGCTACGGTATTGCGCCATAAACGATCGTCATCCAAAAAAGGGTAAAGGGAAATCAACGGAATAAGAGCAACCACAGGTAAAACAAGCCAAGGCACCTTGGCATAAACCACCGCAATAGGCAATAAAAGAGCCGCCATAAAACCACTAGTCAATGTAAAAGGTAATCCCGCAAATTCCTCACTCCGAAATAACAATTGCACTAACAAAAAGGCCCCTCCTGCAACCGCCATTGCTATTCCCATTTGCCCTAGTAAGGCTGACGCACCAATCACGGCAGAACCTCCGATC
>QIGJ01000261.1 GCA_003229995.1 Gammaproteobacteria bacterium
GTGAAACCACTCACACCGTATTTTTTAAACATGGAGACAAGCCTGTCTTCCATAGAGGATATGGTGATGATGCTTAAAAGCTTTTCCGGATATAACGTAACCATATTTATTTGCTCCTGAGCAGTTTGCGTCGAGTCTATGCAGCCATCATTTTGACCAGACTATGATACAAAGGGATACCAATAAGCACATTAAAAGGAAAGGTAATACCAAGAGACAAGGTGAGATAATAGGAAGGATTGGCTTCTGGCACGGCCAATCGCATCGCTGGTGGCACAGCAATATAGGATGCACTGGCAGCCAGAACAGCAACCAATGTTGCACCTCCAACACTGAAACCAAGCATTGAATGACCGATAAACGCCCCTACTACCCCTCCCACCAATGGCATGACAACACCAAACACTGCCAAAACAAGTCCAACCTTCTTGAAATCACCAATACGACGGGCAGCGACCATCCCCATCTCGAACAAAAACAAACACAGCACTCCCATGAAAATATCATCAATGAACGGGAACAGCTTACTCATTCCTGAAGGTGTTGATATTGCGCCGATAATCATCGAACCGATCAAGATAACAACACTGCCATTTGTGAACGCATCACGTAATAAGGAGCCAAAACCATTTTCCGAGGCAGCATCATCAGGCGCACTGGGTGCAACACCTGTAGAAGTTGCATTACTCAAAGCCTGGGAACGTCTTGCCTTGGCAGCAAGCAATAAACCAACAACAATGGCGGGTGACTCCATAACCGCAAGCATAATCAAAGGGTAGGTTTCATAAGTCACCCCGATATTGTCCAGGTAAGCAATGGCTGTCAGAAAAGTGCCCGCACTCACTGAACCATAATGAGCCGAGATCGCAGCAGCATCCAGCGGGTTAACCTTGCGGGTTGCGACAAGGCATAAATACCCGATAACTGGTAATACAAAACCAAGAACCAGAGCCCAGACTATTGAGGTAAGGGCTGTCACCATGTCGGATTTAGCTAATTCATAACCGCCATGCAAACCAATAGCCATGAGCAGATAGATTGACAGAACTTTTGCCAAATCCGGTGGGAAACGTAAATCTGATTTTATAACACGCGCAATGAACCCTAACGCGAAAAACAGGACTGCAGGCAATAATAAACTTTCCAGACTCGGCATGTTATTCCTTCGCAGGCTTCTATCGTGACAGCAACAGGCATCCGTCCGTTAATCACGATGAAAACCCAAAGCTGCAAATTTCAATTAATATTTTGACAGCTTGTCATCGAATTAATTTCAATGAAGCAGCATACTGAAAGTGAAGTATTGATCGATCAATCAGGCCAAACCCTGCTCGACACAAACACCCGTGGTTTTTCTTTACTTTTCTTCACGTCGCTCGTTGTTATCTTTTCTTTACCGGCGACCGTTTTACTCTCATATTTTGCTTCAGTTGCTGCTTTTTTATCTTCAGGTTTATTCGCATCGGAAATCTGTTTTTTACTCGTAGCCATAACTCACCCTTATGGTAATGCTTTTAATCAATCGTCGGTTTTTTCAGCCGGAGCAAGTATGAGTTGATCCACCTGACGTGCATAACGCAACATATCTTCATTAACGTCGTCCCCATCATTTTCAGGACAAAGCGTAATAGAGACATGAGTGCGGCCAAAACTCATATCAGGATAATAACCTTCACGCTCAGCCAGTTCAGCAGCTCGCTCCAAAAAATCGCGGGTCTGTTGATAATCAGAAAACTCGATACGCCGCTCAAGTTGAGCCGGTTTTTTGCGTGTAAACCAGTCCGAACTCATCACAACCTCCTTTGGTAAAAGATCAAAGGTAAAAGACCAAAACTTATGTCGTCACCATTTTTTGCCACCAGTCATTCACATGACTGGCATGCTGCCTTTCTTCACTGAGTAAGGCATCAAAAAAAATCCGGTTTTCGTGGTCACCTGCCTGAACGCAATACTGAACAGCGCTCTCGTAAAATGCGACGATTTCATGCTCAAGTTCGATCACAGACTCTACCAACTGTGACAATGACCCATTTAGTCTGGAAGGTCGTAAACAACTTGCATTGGGCGCAAACCCTAATGCAACCATTCGGCCAATAATTTTCTCAGCATGTTGTAACTCATCCTGCGCTTCATTTCTGAACCGTTCACTTGCATCATGCACTCCCCGTATTGCCAGGAGACTGGACAACGACAAATACTGCTGTACTGCAGAAAACTCATAACTCAAAGCACGCCCGAGATAACCCGGAATGACTGCGTCCTGATTCATGACCGAAGGTTCATTACGCATCATTCAAAGAAGGGTAAGGCAGGATAACTCCAGACTCACCCACCCTGAACTCAAGCTTTTTTGCCGTCAAGAATGGGTTCAACTTCCTTGTGCGGACGCGCAATGATGTGTGCAGCCACCAGACCATCGCCAACACGTTCACAGGCATCAGCACCCGCACGCACAGCCGCGTTAACAGCACCTGTCTCGCCACGTACCAGTATGCTGACATAACCGCCGCCGACAAATTCACGACCGATCAAGCGTACTTCTGCTGCTTTGGTCATCGCGTCAGCAGCCTCGATAGCAGGCACCAGACCGCGTGTTTCAATCATGCCTAAGGCAATACCGTAAGTATCATTTGCCATGGTGTTATTCTCCTCATAGGGTGTTTATAGATTACAAAGTGCCTTTTGGGCTGCTTATGCTTTTATGCCACTCATGCTGAGCACAGGCTCAACTTCTTTGTGAGGACGTGCAATGATGTGTGCAGCCACCAAACCATCACCAACACGTTCACAGGCATCAGCACCCGCACGCACAGCCGCGTTAACAGCACCTGTCTCACCACGTACCAGTATGGTGACATAACCGCCGCCGACAAATTCACGACCGATTAAACGTACTTCAGCGGCTTTAGTCATTGCATCGGCTGCTTCAATAGCGGGAACCAGACCGCGGGTTTCTATCATTCCAAGCGCAATACCATAGTTGTTTTCGCTCATTACCTTTTCTCCGTCTTGATGAATTAAAAATTTTCTCTTACCGTCCTACTCTGTTTCCAATTGATCATTATCGACATCCCAATAATCAATAATTCCACCTACCGTCAGATCCGTTAATATTGCTGGGTCATCACAGGCATAACGTGCCGCCGACCCACTCATCACAAAAACCCAGTTACCTTCCCGGGAACCACAAGGGTCCACCGCCACCTGAAGTTTACCGCGGGTGTTTCGCAACACACGCAAACTGTACTGCTGCAAGCCAGGGTGGCGTTGGGTGCATACCAGGGTATCCACCACCTGCAATATCTCCACTAGCTCTGGTCCTCATTCCAGTAATCAATGATGCCAACAATCGTCAAGTCACTGGGATACTCTTTACTACCCGCAGCCTCACGAGCAGCCGAACTGCCGACACACAACACCCAGTCGCCTGGCGAACACCCTACCGAGTCTACCGCGACCAATCGGCTGCTGCCGTCGAGCACAACCTGTAAATTTTTGTGCTCCAGGCCGGGAATTCGATTAGTGGCGACCAGCGGTTTTTCCACCTTGCATATTTTCATTAATGTGCCTCCTGCCCGTTCAGTGCCAGAGAACATCCGACGGTTTCCACACACGCATCCGCATGACAATCCCGCACCATCAACAAGGTCTGTAACATACCTTTGTCATGCAGTGCCGTGAAACGGTGTTTCAATGCCGCATCAAGCTGATGACAACGGTCAACAGCCCGTTCACGCGCACCGGGAACCTGCCCGTGATAATCATTTCGAATCACCACGGGAATCGGCATCCCGCGTGACACATTCAATCGACTGAATATCTTTATACCGACATCCAGGTCTCTGGCACCTTCTTCGACTGTCTTCAAATAAGCAAAGTACGTCAGATTGCGCAATTGTATTTCTTCAAAACCAATGCCCATGCCGATAAAGCGTTCCTGATGACCGATGTCTTCGTATCGCCCGTTGTAATACTCACGAACATAATTCACTTGCAACATATTGCTGTGAAACAATCGGGCAACAAATCGCAACATGCCTTCGGCAGGCGCAATCCCCTGGGTTTGTGCCAAACGCCCAATAACGTGATATATCTCTTCACTCGTATCATCTGCGTTTGCGACAGCATAAACATCACTGCAATCGACATAACGCAATGGGTCAATAGCATCATCCGCATCAGACAAGTGAATACGAATCGCGTCGCTATCGGTATCAATCCCAATTAACAACAGGTCGATGGACGCACCACAACAAAAACTGTTTTCAACACCCTGCTGAAATGCTTGCAAACGCGACAATGCACCCTCAGCAGCTTTTATGGCATCACTGCCATGCGCTGCACAACCTTCTACGTCAGGCGCGCTTGTACTGTAGTGGTAAACAGCCGCTTTCAAATAACGTGTTGCCGCATCAACGCTATTAGGCCTTGACTCCCGATAACGCAACATCTCTGTCTCGACCCACTTTTGCAGGCTGTCATCAATGTCAAACATTGCGCCTGCGTAGGACTTGCGACGCACCGATTTGTACGGCAAACGCAATACATATCGAATCACATGCGCCAAACGACCATCGGCACAAGGCGACACATCCACCGTGTGAAAACCACACTTTTCGATAAACGCCTGAAAATTTTCATCGTCCAAACCTGCCAGAGGCCTGTCGGTAAAAAACGCATCCGACATGCGACGAAACGTTTCAAAAACACACCACACATACAACTGACCGACATCCACAGACTTTATCCACGCGTCTGCCAACAACACGTCTGGCAATTCAAACCCCAAAAGCTCCCGGGCCACCGTTTGCGCGCGACGTGAAAAATCCGCCTCATGTTGAAAACCGGAAACCGTTTTCAAACACAACTCAATATTTGCAAAAGCCTGTTTTACTTTTTGCTCGTAGCGATAAAGGCGTAAATTCTCACCACCGCTATCCGCCATGCAACCCATGCCATAAGCAACACTCGCACGCGGTGCAGAGGGGCGCATTACCGTCTGCGCACGCTGCAAAGGTCTCCTGCTTTTGGCTTTGGCATTAAACATTTTATTGATTTGCCCTACTTCATCTCATCATTCCAAGGTTTGGCTTAAAGACCCAGCAGGCTACTACTGCCCACTGGCCGCCCAGTCATTACAAACATACCCACTACCCTCTGGCACCACCTGATACCGTTATCATCGCGCCTTTTTCCGTGTTTCCACTTCCGCCCGTCACTTTCGAGTCACTGGGCGGCACTTCTTCGTTACGCTTTGGCGCGACACCCGGCATCGCATTCACCGGTCCCCGTATCGTCAAATTACGGCGGGTTGCAGAGCGCCCCTCAGTACCGGTGACATGTTTACCCCGGTCCCAATCATCACCCGTGACGGTCAACCCCGTTGAGAGACCTTCACCCGTTACGCGGGAAACGTTGGCTTCTTTTACGTTTTCGACCGGTGTTCCCGGTACAGCAACGGGAGACTCATTGCGGCGACTGCCGAACCTGAACTGTTCCGTCCCGGTCACTTTCCCCTCACCGAGTGAAAAAGTGCCACTAATACGCCCCTCTTCATAACTTGTACCCGTCACACCCGATGCAACCACTGACGCTTCGCTCGCATGATTCGGAGTCGCAATACTGAAGGCTCCCCATGGAGCCCCTTCCAATGGCTGTGGAAAATCACTGTCACCCGCCTGGGCGGGCGTTGTGCCACAGACACTGATTTGCTCACTGTTACCTGAATAAGCCGTTCCGCTTACCGACTGACAACTGCCTTTTCCTGCACCTGTCAATCCGGACAAACCGGGCTGCATACCACTGATATCGCGGCCGGTGTTACTTCTTGCTGGCAGAGAAGTTCTAGCCTGTATGGCTTTAACTTCCTGTGGCAAACAATAATCCTGCGTTTGCTCAACACCTGCATAGGGTGTCCCCCCGTGACGGCCTTGCAAGTTCCCAGTTCATCCCCGGTGACCGAACGGGATCTCGCCGACTTTGACCCTGAAACAATCAGCCCTCGTGTTGTTTGCGAATGACTGACTTTCGCGCTTCCCGGCTCTGGCTTCGACTGACAGAAATTATCGTACTGCTCACGGCCAACATATTCATTGCCCGTCACATTCCGACAACTGCCCCGCTCATCACCCGTAACACGCTCGCTGCGCCCTACTTTTCCACCGCCTGTCACTGTTGATCCACTCAGTGTTTCGGTGGTTTGCACCTTTGCGGGCACGCTTGGCAGAGTCTTGGGCGAATCCGTCTGGCAAAAATCAGTAAAAACTTCACTCGACATGTAGTCTGTACCGGTTACCGAGCGGCACAAACCTGTCTCGTCACCCGTTGTTTTTTCGCTATGAGCAACCTTTGTACCGGTGACACTACCAGTCACACCGACTTCGGGTCGGGGTCGCTGTCGCCCAGCCGGTGAAGGCGTTGTGACACCCTGGGCACCTGTGGCGCTGCGTTGTGCCCGTATACTGCGCGCCAGTTGGCGACCGGATATATCCGGATTCTGGTGCTTTACCATCTGTGCAGAACTCAGACCTTTACGAAAAACATCATTTCCGCTTTTACCATGTTTCGCCAACATCTCACGACGCAACCGGGAATTAATCCGCCCTGCATTGCTCGGTGTTACCTTCTGGGGCTCCTGACTGCGACGACTGCTCCCAAGTTTGGGGGACACTCGTGACGACAACGAGGAAGGTACGCTCTTCGCACAATCCCCTTCACCATTGCAACCACAACCACAATCTTTCTTCTGTTGAGCCTGATTACGCGCATCGCGCATCGTATCCGCCATGCGCTGACGATCTGTAGAAGCAACACCCGTCTTGCCTCGTGTGGACATGGCCCGTCTTCGCGCCTGGGACGCAGCACGCCCTGTACTCGTCACCGTCGCCGGACCTTTTGCTATCGCAGCCATCACGGGAGACCCACTCGACACCGCCGGAGCACTTGTAGCGCTCCTGGCAGACAAGACATTTTTGCCACTCACTTGTGTTTCGCGACGCTCCATTGAGGCGGCACGACCTGACAGCTTTTGCATGGCTTTATACTCCTTACTTAAACGCTCTGACCTTGTAGCTGGCCATGGAGATTTCTCCGTAGCCAGCCTCCCCTGCTCATTTACCAGGACTTGGCACGATAAACGACAAAACAAACACCCTGGCTTTGCGTATAGCTGTCATAACCAATCAGTCTGACATGATGTTCCGGGTACGCCCGGTGACAGGCCTCAAGCTCATTCACAACATTGCTTAACTCGGTTTCACCAAAGAAAGGAAGTTTCCACATCGGCCAGTAATGCTCTGCTGCCTGAGCGGCTGCTTCGTGTTCGATTGCCGGGGTCAAACCCTGAGCAAGCATGTAATTTATCTGCTCATACACTTCTTCTTGCGTTAGTGCTGGCAAAAACGAGAACGTTTCGAGTGTGTGTTGGGTGCGGTAATCACCCACTTGTGAATCTGCATTCATAATTTTCTCCTGATTTTCTTGGGCAAACAGGGCGTTAAGCCACGTCTAACTTGTCAACGGTATCGAATTCAAACTTGATTTCTTTCCAGGTTTCCATTGCGATAGCTAACTCAGGGCTGTGTCTGGCCGCACCCTCCATGATGTCACGCGCTTCACGTTCCAGCTCACGACCTTCGTTGCGCGCTTTCACACACGCTTCCAGTGCAACACGGTTAGCCGCTGCGCCTGCTGCATTACCCCACGGGTGTCCCTGTGTACCACCACCAAACTGGAGAATGGAATCATCACCGAAGATGCTCACCAGCGCTGGCATGTGCCAGACATGAATCCCGCCCGATGCCACGGCAAATACGCCCGGCATTGAACCCCAGTCCTGATCAAAGAAAATACCCCGGGAACGATCTTCAGGAATGAATGATTCACGCAACAAATCGACAAAACCCAACGTCGAAGCACGATCACCTTCCAGCTTGCCCACCACCGTACCGGTGTGCAGATGATCACCACCCGACAAGCGCAGACACTTGGCCAACACGCGGAAATGGATACCGTGTTTTGGATTACGGTCAATAACCGCATGCATCGCACGATGAATATGCAATAACATACCGTTCTTCCGACACCATTTCGCCAGACCGGCATTCGCGGTAAAACCGCCCGTCAGAAAGTCATGCATAATAATGGGCTGGCCCAATTCTTTGGCAAATTCTGCCCGCTCATACATATCTTCAGGCGTGTTCGCCGTCACATTTAAATAATGGCCTTTCGTCTCACCTGTTTCAGCTTGTGCCTTCCGTACTGCTTCAGCAACAAACTCAAAACGATTCTGCCAACGCATAAAAGGTTGTGAATTGACATTCTCATCATCTTTGGTCAAGTCCAAGCCACCGCGCAAACATTCATAAACCGCACGACCATAGTTTTTCGCTGACAGACCTAATTTCGGTTTGATCGTCGCACCCAGCATCGGACGACCATATTTGTTCAACTTGTCACGCTCAACCTGAATACCACTGGGGGGTCCCATGCAGGTTTTCACGAAAGCAATAGGGAAGCGAATGTCTTCAAGGCGCAGGTATCTCAGGGCTTTAAAGCCGAATACATTACCCACCAATGACGTTAATACGTTGACAATCGAACCTTCTTCAAAAAGATCGAGTGGATAAGCGATGAAGGTGTAGAAGCTCTCTTTATCCCCTGGCACATCCTCAATACGATACGCACGGCCTTTGTAGAATTCCATATCGGTCAACAATTCAGACCACACTGTACTCCACGTTCCCGTTGAAGATTCCGCAGCAACAGCGGCGGCGGCTTCTTCACGAGGTACACCTTCCTGTTGCGTTACTTTGAAACACGCCAACAAGTCCGTATCCAACGGTACATAGTCCGGTGCCCAATACAGGTCACGATACTCTTTTACACCAGCATCATATTTTTTAGCCATAGTCAGTTCACTCCTGCTGTGCTTGTTTAAATTCCTCGCAGGCAAGACTAACGACGTATAAGCATTAAGACCAATTGATAGTTTGAATCTTATTCATTGACGATGATCAATGAACCAGCGGTGATTAGACGCAATATATCGATTTTAATCAACACAGACATCGCTACATTGCCCGGTAAAACTTACCGTCGAAAATCGTAACACACTGTAATAAAAAGGAAAATAAGCCTTCAACGTCTGTCACCGACTTAAGAATGGCTTTACTTATGGCCCAAACGACCCAGATTTCGGCGGAATCATAAATCCCACACAGTTTCACTGCCTTAGCTGTGGTCATTGATTGATGGGTGTCTCTATTATTGCTTGTGGGTACCCAAACCGTGGGGCTGCCTCAAGCCATGGGTCATCAACCCCAACCAGGGCAACCACAAGGGATTGCCTCTACGGTGGCAATTGATAGGTGCCCATTCCTATAGCTGTAACCAGTTCTCCACTTTCAGCCCCGACACGCGGGAAAATTCACCGACATTGGCAGTCACAACCGTAAGGTCACTTGCCAAGGCATGCGCGGCAATCAGCAGATCGTTTGGCCCGATGGGTGTTCCCTGGCGCGTCAACTGATGGCGTATTGCGGCATACTGGTGGTCAGCGGGTATTTCCAGCGGCAAGATTTCCAGCGCGGAAAGAATTAAATCGACACGATTCACAAGTTTTTCAGCGTTTGACTTCGCTGCGCCGAAACGGAGTTCTGCAGCGGCGATAATGCTAGTGCAGACACTGCTCTCGCCTGCCTTGGTGATCCGGGTTGCCACCATGCCCTGTGGATGGCGAACCAGATCGGAGAGGATGTTGGTATCCAGCAAATACGCAAGCGACCCGCTCACAGCGGTACTTCATCCAGCGGAGGCAGGTCGTTATCCACGTCGGGGAAGGATTCTGTCAGGGGCTCCAGGGTGGCCAGCAGCGCCAGCAGCCTGCCTTTGCGGATTGGCTCTACGATCAGACGGTCGCCCTCCTTGCGAATGAGTGCTTCCTTGCCTTCCAGTTCGAATTCGCGGGGGATGCGAAGCGCTTGGTTGCGCCCATTGCGAAAGAGACGTACATGACGTTCAAGGGTGGCCATTCTGGTGTCCTTCATCTCAATATATAGGCCGAAGCATATGCCAGATAATCCAGTAAGTCAATCGCACCTGTTATAGTGCTGCGTGACACTATCAACGCGATAATCGGGTTCGAGAAGCCCTTCAAGGTCTTCGAAAAGCGGAGTAATCATCAATGATGCTCAAACTAGAAAATCAAACGA
>QIGJ01000163.1 GCA_003229995.1 Gammaproteobacteria bacterium
TCCTGCATCCATGCAGTCGTCAATCAGAACGAACGAAGTCGCACTAAATCCGGGCGCCAAACAGGGAAGTTATTTCGTGCCCATTCCTTAAATACTGCAAGTGCTCGCACTCACTCAGCACAAGTTCGTAATCCATGTCGCAAGATGAAACTTTTCGGTAATCACAATGAGGTACAAACTCTCAACCCGCAAAATCATCCAGGCGCACTGGCTGTCGTTTAGCACCCCAATCTCCAGGCAAGCCATCAAAGATACCTGCACACTGCACACCACAAGATTTACAATGGCCATCGTCGGTGAGATGCCACCGGGACAACACATACCAGTCCCTGCCTATCAACACTGTTCCGCATTGGTGACAATAAGTGCTCTCGCCTTTGGCGTCATGCACATTGCCAGTGTAGGCATAACGCACACCGTTTTTAAGCGCAATTTCACGCGCCTGCACCAGCGTTGCAAACGGCGTCGAGGGCACATCCTGCATTTTCCAGTCGGGATGAAAAGCGGTGAAATGCATGGGCACATCCGGCCCCAGTTCTTTCACGACCCAGTGCGTCATTTCGTCAACTTCCTGCGCAGAGTCATTGTAGCCGGGGATCAATAATGTGGTGATTTCCAGCCACACACTGGTTTCATGTTTAATGTATTTCAGCGTATCCAGTACTGGTTGCAAATGGCTGCCAGTAACCTTGTGATAAAAATCATCCGTGAAGGCTTTGAGATCCACATTGACGGCATCCATGTTCTCGAAAAACTCGATGCACGGCTCTTCGCAAATATAACCTGCCGTAACAACTACGTTTTTAATACCCAACCTGCGGCATTCTTTCGCCACATCCACGGCATATTCAAGAAAAATAACCGGATCATTATAGGTATAAGCCACACTGCGGCAACCCAGTGCTTGAGCGGCCCGGGCCAAGGTTTCCGGCGCAGCACTGTCGGCCAGCGTATCCATCTCGCGGGACTTGCTCATGTCCCAGTTCTGACAGTATTTGCAAGCCAGATTGCAACCGGCCGTGCCAAAAGACAGCACCGGCGTGCCCGGTAGAAAATGGTTGAGCGGTTTTTTTTCGATAGGATCAATGCAAAACCCACTGGAGCGACCATAGGTGGTGAGCACGATTTCATCGCCTTGCCGGGCACGCACAAAACACAGACCCTGCTGGTTTTCATGCAGCTTGCAAAAACGCGGACAGAGGTCACATTGCAGGCGACCGTCATTCAGCCGATGCCAGTAACGGGCCGGTACCACTGATGAAGACCGTTCCACTGAATGCGACCTCGTTGTCATGTTGAACTCTCTCCATATTGCACGTTCTATACCCATGGTGTTTGGAATTTAGGTCTGGATGTGCGTCATATTTATTTCATGGCTAGGCGAAATAACGAATAATAGCCGGTCATTTATGAGGGGTTTTAACGCCACCATGGAATCAATAGGGCGTGCAGTCAGGCCTAACGCTCAATCGCTATGGGTACATACTCACAGTATAGTTAATGGGCATTAAATGACATGCTGACAAACGACTCTACAAACAAAAACACGGTTCGTCCACCCGCCGTAGCGGGCCTGTTTTATCCTGCCGACCCGACACAATTACGCACAGACGTGCAGATGTATCTTCGTGCCAGCCATGCAGCCGATACCGGAAAAAGCCCCAAAGCCATCATCGTACCGCATGCCGGTTATGTGTATTCCGGCCCGGTGGCCGCCAGCGCCTATGCACAACTGCTGTCGGCACGAAAATGCATCCAGCGTGTGGTGCTGCTCGGCCCCTCGCACCAAGTGCCGTTTCATGGTCTGGCCACCAGCAGCGCCGACGCTTTCCACACGCCACTGGGCGACATTCCACTCGACCGAACCATCATCAACGCACTTGCAGAGCTACCGCAGGTACAATGCCTCAATACAACTCATGCTGAAGAGCACAGCCTGGAAGTGCAGTTACCCTTTTTGCAGGAGACTCTCGACAATTTCCAGCTAGTGCCACTGGTGGTGGGTGATGCCCACCCCGCCGAAGTGGCCGAAGTGCTGGAGCATCTGTGGGGTGGCGAGGAAACGCTTATCGTCATCAGTTCAGACCTCAGCCATTATCACGATTACACCACAGCCCAACGTCTGGATCGTGATACCTCGGCCGCCATCGAACATTTACAGGCAGAGGCCGTGCATTCCGAAAATGCCTGCGGCTGCGTGCCCGTCTCCGGCCTGTTGTATCTGGCACGCAAGCGCGGCCTGCACGCCCGCACTGTAGATTTGCGCAACTCTGGGGATACCGCTGGCCCGCGAGACAAGGTGGTAGGATATGGAGCCTATGTCTTCCACTGATACCAATGCACCCGGTGGCCTCTGCGAGGAAGAGAAAGTCTTGCTGCACCGGGTGGCTCGGGATGCCATAGACCATACACTACAGCACGGCACACCCTACAGCGTTGACACTGCACGTTACCCACCCCCGCTGCGCGAGTCCGGTGCCAGTTTTGTCACCTTGAAAAAACACGGCAAACTGCGCGGCTGTATCGGCTCGCTAGAAGCACGTCGACCATTGGTGGAAGATGTGATCCATAATGCCCATGCCGCTGCTTTTGCTGACCCGCGTTTTCCACCGGTTTCTGCGCAGGAACTGCCGGAACTGGCATTTCATCTCTCTATACTCACACCTTCTGAGCCTCTGCAATTTACCTCGGAAATAGATTTATTACAGCAGATACGGCCCGGCATCGACGGACTGGTACTGGAGGATGACTTCCACCGAGGCACATTTTTACCCACAGTATGGGAATCATTGCCCGATGCAGTGCAATTTCTACAGCATCTGAAACTAAAGGCGGGATTACCCATGAACTATTGGTCCGACACGTTAAAAATATCGCGTTACACCACAGAGTCATTTTAATGTGAACCAGCACAGTAGAGTGATAAAATAGTCTCTTCCCCTCTTTAAAAACAGCGTCACAATGCACCATAATGGAATTGATTATTTAGTCGGTTTGTTGGAGTATTCAGCGGAGCCGGGCTGAAGCAGACGACCCCATGGATGGGGGAGGGAGAGCCGAGTCTGGAACAGAGGCCGAGATGCCAATGGTGTCAGTTATTGTGTTCCATTCCTAAGCTAGTCCACAAGTATTTTTCTAATCTGTAACACCTAAAACGCTAGCGCCATGGGACAAACGTGATGACACATTCAATTAAATTGATCTGCTTTGCACTGATAATCAGTATACCAGGCATAGCTACAGCAGGGTTTCGCTGTACAAATGGAAAACTGGTTTCCGAAGGTGATACGAAATCTGAGGTAAGAATCAAGTGTGGCCAACCCTTTGATGAAGAATATATTGGCACAGTGAAAGCTAATAAAAAGCGCACTAATCTCGACCAGTGGACATATAACCTGGGAGAGGGAAAACTGTTAAAAATACTGGATTTCCATGACGGCGTGTTAACTGAAATTAAAAACGGACCAAGAATATAATATATTTGTAATCCGGAATATTCAGAACACCATGCCAATTTCTGATATTCAGGCCATGTATTTCTGCGAAAAAACGCAGATCTTCACGGGAAAAGACGGTGTCCAGTCCATCTTTCAGATAGACATGCAACCTGCCCTGCTGCTATTAGCCGTTTCTAATACCCGTTTTCGGTAGTCGTTGGTTAACGCCGAACTTCAAACCGTTCGCCCCTGGCCTTACTCAAATCTACACGAACACGTTGTTTGCTCCAGCCATGCAATTTGTCATGCGCCTCGATAAAAACAATGACCGTATCCGTCGGAATACGTAAATCACTCAGGTTACGTGTAACGGGTTGTTCCTTTTCATGTGGGTGATACAAAGTGCGTGTACCCAACACCTTGCCTTTTTCATCCACGACCCGCCATGCGTCTGCGTAATGTGACCAACCGGTATCGGCATGACGCACCGTGGTGTTGACATTCCAACTGTCACCCCGCTGTTCAAAACGTACTTTCATGATGGCGACGTCACCCGCAAAAGCGACGCTGCCAAAAATACCGCAAAGCAAACACCACACGGCAATGCCTGTAAACCACTTCATGTTCATGCTCCTGATATAAATGCCATACCTTGCAATACTGCCCAGGCCAACACCGCCGCCAGCACATCGTCCAGCATGATGCCCAGGCCACCGTGTACACGCCGGTCAGCCCAGCCAATGGGCCAGGGTTTGATAATGTCAAAAAAACGAAACAGGACAAAACCTGCAACGATCCATTGCCAGCCCGGGGGTGCCGCGATCATGGTGATGAGATAGCCGACAATTTCATCCCATACAATCCCGCCGTGATCATGCACACCCAGATCCCGGCTGGTGACATGGCACAGCCAGACACCCAGCAACGTCATCACCAATACTACGGCCAGATATGCCCATAAACTTAGCGGCACCATCAACAGATAAATCGGCAACGCTGCCAGAGTGCCAAAAGTTCCGGGAGCAAACGGCATCGCACCGCTGCCAAAACCAAAGGCCAGAAAATGAACCGGGTTGCACCAGACACTGCGCGGTGCGCTGTTTCTGTTCATTGCGGTTTTCCTTTTCCTTGCTGACTGCAAGTGAAGTGATCAAAACCCGTATTCTGCAAGGTCAATTGCTGGTCATTGGCATCCCACCAACGTAATCCCGGACTTGCTGATATTTCACCAATGCGTGTGCAGGTGCAATCCAGCCCGGCCAATGCCGCGACCTCCTGTCCCGCTGGCAAGGTAAAACATAATTCGTAGTCGTCACCCGCACTCACTGCTACCTGCCAATCATTCTCCGGGGCAAGCGAACGATATGCTAACGACAGCGGCAATTGATCAACATGGATATCGGCACCCACACCGCTGGCCATCAACACATGCCCAAGATCTGCGGCCAATCCATCCGATACATCAATGGCACTGCTGGCACGTCCACGCAAAGCGAGGCCAGCGGCAATACGCGGTGTCGGGAATTCCAATCGATGAATGAGCTGCATTGTGGTATCACTATTCGCATCAGACGGCTGCTGATACAGACGTAGTCCCAGTCCGGCATCGCCCACCGTACCGGTTACAAAAATACCATCACCCGGTTGTGCGCCATTGCGCAAAAGCGCCCGCTCCTGCGACACAAAACCCGTCACCTGCACGGTAATACTCAACGGCCCGCGTGTGGTATCGCCGCCCACCAGTTGCACACTGTGTGTATTGGCCAGATCAAAAAAACCCTGCGCAAAACCAGTCAGCCACGCTTCATCCGGTTCGGGCAGACTCAGTGCTAAAGTAACCCAAGCTGGTTCAGCGCCCATGGCGGCTAAATCACTGAGATTGACGGCTAATGATTTATAACCCACCGCCCGTGCAGCCGTGTCTAACGGAAAATGTACACCCGCAATCAGCGTATCCACCGACACAGCCAGCAAATGGCCCGCTGGGGGTGCAAGCAATGCAGCATCGTCGCCAATGCCCAGCGGCACATCGGCACGCTGAATGGATTGCCTGGTAAAAAAATGCCGGATCAAATCAAATTCAGAACAGGTCATGGAAAGATACTACCGAAAACTGAAACAGTTACAACCAAAACACCGATCACCCAGCCCGCCACCATACAACATTTTCCCACACGGGACTCCTCTGTTATACACAAAAAATAAAGGGTCGAAAACGAAGGGGTGTAGATCAACCACTGATAAAAATGGTTAAATAATGCACTACTCTAATCGCTTGAGGTTTAATTCCCCGCAGCTTGCTGCGAATACCGTCATTTCGGCATGTTTTTAGCCGAAATCCAGAGATTGAAACCCCGGGCTCCGGCCGTCGCCGGAGTGATGATATTAATACCCCGCTTTCGCGCAACGAAAGTCAAACATTAGCGAGATAGCTTTCTGCGGGGTAGTTTATTCTGGAAAACATCGA